>JACRBO010000418.1 GCA_016219235.1 Chloroflexota bacterium | reverse complement strand
TGCACGGCCCGCACCAGATCGCCCAGAAATCCACCAGCGTCGGCTGATCAGACTTCAACACCTGCGCCTCAAACGTCTCATCGGTTACCACGGTTGGACTTGCCATCTTGCTCCTTCATCAGGTCAAATAACTTGCGACCAATTTTACCCCGGCCCGAAGATTTTGTCATTGTTAATTGATCATTGTTAATTGCTAATGCATCCGCCGCCGCCACTCTTCCTTTAACGCCAGCGCACCCAGATCCGCGGGTTTGGCTTCCAGATAGTCGCGCAGCAACCGCTGGAATTTGCCGGCCTCATCCAGCATGGGGAAGTGGCCGGACTCGTTCAGCCCGATGGGCCGGATATTCGTATCGAAGCGGCTGACTTCATCGGACGGCAGCGGGCCGACAAAGGGATCCTTCTCGCCGTACACCATCAACAGCGGCATCCGCAGTTGATCGAACACCTGCCGAAGATCCATGTTGATCAATGATCGCGCGCTGTTGGTGATCGCCGCCGGATCAGTCTTGGCCGCTTCCATATCAACTTCGGGATATTGGCCCACGGCCCGCCGACCCAACACCCGATCGATCAGTGAGCTATTGCCGGGCTGCGTCAGGCGCTTGTTCAGTGTTCCCGCCGATAGCGGCGTGCTGACGGCCATCACCCGATCGACGCGATCGGGCCACAACGCCCCGGCCAGCATGGCGACCGCCGCGCCCAGCGCATGGCCCACCAGGCAGGCCCGCATAATGCCCAGCTGCTCCATAAATTGATCCAGCTGCGCCACATACGCTTCAATCTGATAGCGGTTGGCGTTCCGATCGGAGTCGCCAAAGCCCCACAAGTCAAACGCATACGTACGATACCGATCCGATAGATTCTCCATCGTCGGCATCCAATAGCGCCAGGAGCCTAGCCAGCCGTGCAAAAAGATCAGCGGCCGGCCGCGACCCAGCGCTTCGTAATGCACCAACCCGCTTTCAATGATAATTGCGCTCACAGCACACTCAATCCGCTATCGATTAACACTAAGCTCTGGCCTGCGCCCGGCGCGCCGCGTCATTACGCGCCGCGTCATTACGCGCCGCGACACGATCGAGGACAACCTTGACTTGCTTGGCCAGTTCATCGGGCGCAAACGGCTTCAGAATGTACTCTTCCGCGCCGGCATCCAGCCCGGTTTGAATCTCGCTCTCCTGCCCCTTGGCCGATAGAAACACCACCGGAATATCGCGCAAGGCAGGTATTGACTTCAGGACTTTGCAGGCTTCATACCCCGTCATCTTGGGCATGCGCACATCCATCAAAATCAGGTCAGGCAATTCCACCTGCGCGCGCTCCACGGCCTCTGCACCGTTAGACGCCTGCACCACGGTAAACCCGCCAAATTGCAGACTAAACGCCACCAGATCGCGAATGTCGCGTTCATCTTCGGCAATCAGTATTTTTGTCATGAAATAATCCCCATCCTTTGGTGGGCTGGATTAATCCCCATCCTTTGGTGGGATGGAACAATCCCCATCCTTTGGTGGGATGGAACAATCCCCACATCACGCTTGGGTGATCGGTCCTCCAGCCATCGTTATTCTCCCCTGGCCTGACCACTCAGATGCGTGCCCACCACCGTATCGATCTCCGACACCAGTTCATCCACGGCAAACGGCTTCGTCAAAAAGCGCGCCGCGCCCAGCGACAGCACTTTCTTCTGCTTCACTTCTTCGTCCGTTAAGCTGCCCGTAATCACCACGACCGGAATATCGGCTGTGTCACCGGCCCCTTTCAACCGCTGCAAGACTTCATAACCATCCATGCCCGGCAGTTTCAGATCCAGCAAGATCAAGTCCGGGCTTTCCTGCCGCGCCAGCATCACCGCCCGCTTGCCGCTCGATGTCAGCACGACGGTGAACCCGCGCTGTTCTAGCGCGGCTTGCAGCAAGTCGCGCGTATCGCGATCGTCGTCGACCACCAGCACTTTGCCGGGACCGTGCAGCACGCGATTCACCGACAACACCAGCCGCGCCGGATCGATCGGTTTGGTCAGATAGTCCACTGCCCCCAGCCGCAGTCCCTCGCGCTGATCGGGCATCACCGAAACGATCACGACCGGAATCGACGCCGTGGCGCTATCGACCTTGAGGCGTTGCAGCACTTCAAAGCCGTCGGCATCGGGCAGATAAATATCCAGCGTAATCAAATCGGGCTGGCGCGTTCGCGCCTGCTCGATGGCGTCTTTGGCGCGGCTGGCGACCGTGACTTCATACCCGCTGGTCGCCAGACTGCGGCTGATCAATTCGGCGATGTCGCGATCGTCCTCGACCACCAGGATGTGCCGGTGACCGTTGGTGATCGGTTCTGGCTGGCCGCTCAATTCTTGCGTCACCACCGCCGCCACCGTTTCAGGCGTCGCCATCAACTTCGCCAGACCCGGGATCATGGTATCCGGCGCGGTGTAGTCCGGGCCAGGGCTTATTTCAGACGGCTCTTCGATCACGGCCCGCAGCGTAAACGAGAAGGTCGTCCCCACGCCCACCGAACTCTCCAGCCAGAAGCGGCCATCGTGCATGTCCACCAGCGAGCGGACAATGGCCAGGCCCAGGCCGGTGCCGGGAAATTCCTGCACGTTGGGATCATCCACGCGGAAAAATCGCTCAAATACTTTGGGCTGATTTTCCGGCGTAATGCCGATGCCGGTGTCGTTCACGTCGATCTGCACCATCGGCCCGGCGGGCGTGGCATTGCCGGCGGGCAACAGCGTCTCAGTCAAACGCGCGCGCACGGTGATCGTGCCGCCGGGCGGCGTGTACTGGTACGAGTTGCTGACCAGGTTCGTCAACACTTGAATCACGCGATCACGATCACCGTAGACGCGCGGCAGTTCTTCTTCCGGCAGTGCCAGGCGCAGCGTCAGGTTCTTCTCGTCGATCTTGCCGCGCAGGGTGGTCGCCACCTGCTCGATCACCGACTCGATCGACAAGGGCTTCAAGTCCAACTTCACGCGCCCGCTTTCGATGCGGCTGATGTCCAATAGATCGTTCACCAGGATCGACAACCGATCGGCATTGGATTTGATCACGCTCAAGAAGCGCTGCTGCGTCTCATTTACCTGGCCCGCCGCCCCCATCAACAGCAGATCGGCGTAGCCCTTAATGCTCGTCATCGGCGTGCGCAGTTCGTGGCTGACCGTCGAGACGAACTCGCTCTTGGTGCGGTCGGCCTCCACCTCGCGCGTGATGTCGCGGAACACCGACACCGAGCCCAGGTATTCGTCGCTCATCGTCACGGGCGCAATCGATACATTCACAAAGCGGCGCTCGCCCGTAAACTCGATACGCTGCGACAGCACCGGCGTGCGCTTGCGCGCCTCGCTGGACGCATGCCACTCGCGCACCTGGTTTACCCAGTTCACGCCCGCCGCCGAATACAGGCCCTGCATATCCTCGATCGAGCGACCCAGCGCGTTATCGCGCGAGATGTCCAGAATCCGCTCGGAGGCCGCATTGAACATGATCACGCGCCCGGTCGAATCGCTCACCATCACCCCGTCGGCAATCGACTCCAGGATGGCCTGGCTCTTGGAACTTTCGATTTGCTGGCCGCGCAGCATCCCGCCCAACAGTTCCGCCTGCTCGCGGATGTAGCGATACAGTTCCGCATTGTTGATCGCGGTCGCCACCTGATTGGCCGCAGCCGCCACCAGCTTCAGGTGCTTCTCGTGGAAGTAATCCTCTTCTGGATGCAGGATCATCATCGCGCCCAGCACGTCTTCACCCATCTGCAACGGGGCCACCAGCGCGGAACGGAACTGGCTTATATTCTCGCCCATCGGCACCCAGCGCGCGTCCCCGCTTAGGTTGGGCACAATCACGGCCTGCCGGTTGACCACCGCCCAGCCCGACAGCCCTTCGCCGCGCCTGAAAATTGAGAGTTTTCCGCCCGGCGGCAGCGAACCTCCCGGGCTCAACAGCGCCCGCATGATCAGCCGGTCCGTCTGCTGATCGACCAGCATGATCGAACCGTATGGCGCGCCCACGGCCTGCACGACCAGTTCCAACGCGCGGTTCAACACTCGATCGAGATCCAGGCTCGACGACAGTTCCGACGTGATGCGGAACAGCACTTCCACCCGGTCGCGTTCCAGCGTCAGATTGGTGTTTGCCAGCGCCAGTTCGCGCGTGCGCTCGATCACGCGGCCTTCCAACTCCTGCGTAAACTTCACCACCTGATCGTACAGGCGCGCGTTGCTCATAGCCACCGCCGCCTGATTGACCAGCGTTTCGACCAACTGCACCTCGCTGTCGCCCAGCACCCGATCGAACCGGCCGTCACCCAACCGCAGCAGGCCCAAGACTTCATCGCGCGCCACGATCGGCACTTCAATCGTCCACAGCAAGCCCGCCAGCCGCATGCGCTCGCGCAGCATCGGGTCCAGATCGTCGTCGTTGATACGCAGGCTGATGTTGCGCCGATCGCGCAGGAAATGCGCCACCTTCAGATAATCCATTGGCGCGAAGGCCGTATCGCTGACCGTCGTGACGTTTAGTCCTTCGATCGTGAAGAAATCGGTGTGGATCGTCACCAGGCGATTGCCCGGCTTGTCCCATTCTTGAATGATGACGAATTGCGCGTTCGTGGCGCGCACCACCTGATGCGTCACCGTCTCCAGCACCTGCCGGTATTCCAGCGACGATGAGATAGCCTGCCCGGCCTCATACAACAGTGATTGTTCTTGCAGGCGACGCTGCGATTCTTCAAACAACCGCGCGTTTTCGATGGCCACTGCGGCCTGATCGGCCAGCGTCGACAGCACCACCAGATCGGTGTTGGTGAAGCCGTTGGGCACAAACTTGTCCACCGACAACACGCCGATCAATTGTCCGGCTGCCGACAGCGGCACCAGCAGCACCGAACGAACCTGTACGGTGATCGGATGCTGCACGAACCGGGAATCCGTCAGCACATCGGGGACAATCAGGCCGCGCGGATCGGCAATGACCGCGCCAATCAGGCCCTCGTTCGGGCCAAAGCGCAGCCGGCTCATCAAGTCCAAGTCGAAGCCCAGCGCCTTGCGCGGCGCAAACTTGCCATCCACCGGATCGCGCAGGAAAATGGTGGCATACTGGCTGCCCACCAGTTCGATCGCAGCGTCCAGGACCGTCGCCATCAACGCATCCAGATCGAGCTTGGCGCCGATCGAGCGGCCCACCTCGTTGAATAAGGTCAGATTATCCAGCCGCTGCTGCAAGTCCGCATACAACCGCGAATTTTCCACGGCGATAGCGGCCTGATTGGCGAAGAGTTCCAGCGTTTCAATCGTCGCCCGATCGGGTATCTTGCCGCCCAGCGGCTCGTCAACCGACAGCACGCCCAGCACCCGATCGCCCGCCCCACGTAGCGGCGTCAACAACACATCGTCGCCGTGCCATTGGCCAGGTGTGCGCACTTCGGATCGATCAGTCGCCGGCGAAGTGTAAGTGTCAAGCGAGTCTGTGACCTGCCGGTGCTCCATCGGCACGTAGTAGCTCTGGCTGATGCGGAAGCGGTCTTGCAGCGCGTTCGCCATCACAGCCCAGGGCTGCGCCACGCGCCGCATCTCTTCAAACACGGCGATGGGAATGCCGGCTGCGGCCACGCGCTGCAACTGCGGCGGCTCGCCTTCTACCAGGCTCAACGAGACCAGGTTGAAGCCGACAGTCTCCTGAATGGCATGTACCACGTCATCCAGGATCAAGTCGAGCGGCTGATCGGTGCGGAACGCCTGGCCGATCTGGAACAAATTGGTCAGCTGCTCTGCCTTGCGGCGCAGTAGTTCACCGCGCGCCAGTTGATCTTCCAGACGCAGCGCATTGCCGATGGCGATAGCCGCCTGCGACGCCAGCGCCTCCAGGAAGCGCACATGCTCGTCCGTAAACGCGTCGATTTCAGGGCTTTCCAGGTTGAGCGCGCCCACCACCGACTGGGCGTATCGGATGGGCACGGCAATTTCCGATCGGGTTTGGGGCAGCGTCTCCACGTAATCAGGATACGTGCGCACGTCGCCCACCACGATCGGTGTGCCGCTGCGTACCGCCCGACCGGTGATGCCGATCCCGACCGGCACCGACTCGGCCCTCAGCCGCTTGACAGACTCGGTCGAATAACCTTGCGTGGCCCGCGCCTGCAATTCCTGCGTTTCCGCGTCGATGAGACTGATGAAGCCGTGCGTCGCGCCCGTTACCTTCAGCGCCTCGGTCAACACCACATCGAAGATCCGCTCGCGATCGAGCGTCGCGTTCAATTCCTGGCTGATGGAACTCAACGCCGTCAATTCTTCGACGCGCTCCCCCAATCGCAGGTCGGCGACTTGATACAACCGCGCGTTGGACAACGCAATACCGGTCTGATTGGCAATGGCTTGCAGCACGTTCAGATCGTTCTGGTCGTAAGCATATTCGTTGTTGAGGTCTTGCAGCACCAGCGCGCCCAATACGCGGTCGCCGGCGATCATGGGCACGCCCAGCCAGACTTTAGCCGGAGTGTCCGAACCGACCGTGCGCACCTCAATGCCCAGTTCGCGCGCCCGGGCGCTGATGTCGCCTTGCAGCATCAACATCTGGCGCGTGCGGCAGACGTAAAATGTCAGCGTGTTGCCGCTGCGTTGCGTGCGTACTTCGAGCGGCAGGTCCAGCAATTCGTCGTGCTCATACAGCCGCGCAAAGTTCAATTCGTCGCGCGCTTCATCATACAGCGCGATGAACAGCGTGTGCGCGGTGATAATGCGATTGATCTGCGGATAGAGCAGCTCCAAAATATCGCGTTCGTGCAGCGCCGACGAAATTTCGCGCCCCACGTCGCCCAGCAGGCTGAGCTGCTTCAGCCGCCGCTCGCGATCGGCGGTCAGCCGCGCGTTGACGATGGCATCGGCCAGGAAGGGCAGCACGGTCGTCAGCCGCTGCTCGTCTTCGACTGTGAACGGACTGGTGGTCCGTTTCGCCATGTAGATTTCACCGATGGCCTCGTCGCGAATAACCAGCGGCGCCGTCAACAACGCCCGCACCTGATACCGCTCGATGAACGGGCGATACAGGCTCAGTATCCGCCGATCGGTCAACGCATCGTCGGAGCGAAACACCCGGCGCGTCTTGAACACGCTGTGCTGGAAGGCCGCCAGCGTCGTATCGATGCGGAGATCCTGCACGGTGTCCGGCAGTTCGCCAAACGAGGCCCGCGTCAACGGTTCAAGGAAGCGCGTATTGGCATCGTAGACCAGCGCCAGCCCTAGATCGGCCCGGATAAACTTGCCGATCTCGGCCATCAACTGGTGCAGCACTTCATCCGGCGTCAGCGCTGAGGCCGCGATCGTCGAGACGCGCAGCAGTTCGGCGGATTCATTGACCCGGCGGCGCGTCTCGGCAAATAGTTGAGCATTTTGAATTGCCACCGCCGATTGCGAGGCGATGGTCTTCAGCAGCTCGATATTCGCCGGCGTGAATGAACCCGTCGAGAACGAACCCAGTTCCAGCGTGCCCACCAGATCATCGCCGGCCAGCAGCGGCACACCGCACACCGACTTGACCGGCATTTGATCAGCCGGCAGCAGCGGCTTGATCGGACTGTCGGCGACATCCGTGACGATTAACGGTTGACGCTGCTGCGCGATCCAGCCGGTGTAGCCCTCAGCCAGATGGTAAACCCCCGGCGCGCGCTCACCCGCCTGATCGGAAAACGCCGTGCCGCCACGGCCACGCGTGCGCAACACGCCATCAGCCGCATACCATAGATTGATCTCGGCGTGATCGTAGGGGATGACCGATCGGATGGATTTGAGGATCGAGTTGAGGGTGTTGTCGAGATCGAGCGAGGCACTGATCGCGCGGTTGATCTCCGCCACGACCGTCATTTCCTGCGCCCGCCGCCGCTCGACTTCATACAGTTGCGAGTTCTTGATCGCCGCGGCTGATTGATCGGCGAAGCTGGCCAACAGGCGTTGATCTTCGCGGCTGAAGGCGGGCGTGCCGGGGCGCGTGGACACCTGCAGCACACCGACCACCGCCGCGTTAATGACGAGCGGCAGGTTCATCACGGCGGCCACATCCACATCGTTCGCCCATTTGCCCACAAAGCGCTGATCGGACTGGGCATTAGCCAGAAACAGCGGCCGATTCTCGCGCGCCACCCAGCCGACCAGCCCCTCGCCCAACTCATAGGCTAACGTGGGCTGGGGCACTCCTTCAAAATCCCACCAGCCGCGCAGTTCCAAATGCCGGGTGTTGTCATTGGCGACAAAAATGGCGCAACGATCGGCGCCCACGGTACCCGCCGACTCGCGCGCCAGATTGCCCAGCACGTTTTCAGATCGAGCGAGGTGATGGCTTTGCCCGCTTCCAGCAGCGTAGACATTTCCTTGACGCGGCGCTGGGCGGTTTGATACTGCAATTCACGCTCGCGCGCCACTTCCGCCAGGTTGCCTTGCGCGTCTTGCAGCTTGTGCGCCATCTCGTTGAATTCGGTTGCCAGATCTTCCAATTCGTCGCCGGTTCGCACGCCAGTGATACGCTGAGCTAAATCGCCAGCCGCCAACTGCACTGCGCCGCGGCGCAGTTTTTCAATGGGCGCAGCCACCCGCCGCGAAAGATAAATGCTCATACCGGCGATCGCGATCAGCGAGGCCAGTAATAACCCCACGCCGGCCACCAGAAAACTATTGACCTGGGCAAGGGCATCAGCTTCCGGTTGCTCGACAATGACGTACCAGTTGAAGTTGCTCACAGCGAACGGCGTGAAATAGGCCAGCGTCGATTCACCGGGGGCAACCAGGCTGGTATCATAGGTGCGCGTCGTGCCCGATTCGACTCCGGCTGCGATGGCGTCCGACACGGCCGGCAGATACAACATCATTAGATTGGGCGGCACCGGCCCATCCGGCCGCAGATCGCGATAGACGACCAGCGTGCCGTGATCGTCCACAATATACGCATAGCCCCGCTGTCCGATTTGCGAGTCGGCTACGCGATCCCATAACACGGTTAGATCGACCAACGCCGTCACCACGCCGACGACCTGGCCGCCCTGCGCAATGATGGGTTCCGCCAGCGTAACTGCGGGGAAGTTATTCAGGGCGCGCACCGGTCCCAGATAACTGGCGCCTGAAATGGCGGTTGTAAACGCGGGCGTCAACGCCCGGTCGCCTTCGGGCAGAACGGCATCAGGCCGCGTGATGCGTGCCTGCTCCGCGCCGGCCGCGTCCAGCACCACCAGTTCCATAAAGCCCGGCTCGGTTTGCCGGACATTCTCCAGGATACGCGGCAAAGCCGTCTGGGCCGCTGTGGACACCTCCGCGACATTGGCGATGCTGCGCACATCATTCTGCAGCTTGGTCGCATAGCCACCAGCCTGCGCGGCCAGACGCTGAGCGACTTCACGCTGCGCAAACACCGTCTGATCGCGCTGCGTATTGACGCTGAAATACAGCATCACGGCGACGACACCCACTGAAAACAACGCGCCCAATGCAAACGGTCCTAACAGGCGCGTGCTCAGTCGGCCAAAGACTCGATTTTGTCGTGCTTGATCTCTGCTTGCCACAACCCTACCCTATTGCCGATCGATCAACAACTTCTCGAATTCAAACAGCCCATTCCGTACCCGACTGCCGCTGACCAAGGTCACAGTAGTATCGCCATTCCGATCGAAATCGAACGGCCCGACGGTACCCTCAAATCCGTCGGCGGCGGCGACATACGCCAGCAGGCCGGCCCGATCGATCACCGTGCTCCGCTGCATCGCTGCAATGAGCACTTGCGCCGCGTCATAGCCCAACTGCGCAAACGCCTCTGGTTCTTCGTTATACTTGGCTTTGAAGGCCGCGTAGAAATCGCGCCCCATGGCCGAGGTTAATTGAGCAGGCGGCGCACCGACGAACGTTGCGTACACACCTTCGGCCTTGCCGTGCGCGTCCTCGATCAGCGACGTATCGACGATGGCATCCGGCCCCATAAACGCCGCCGTGATGCCCATCGCCCGCATTTGCTCCACAATCAACGCCGCGCCGTTCGCCACCGTCCCGCCGAAGTAAACGACATCGGGCCGGGCTTGCTTGACCTGCGTCAGAACGTCGGTGAAATCCAACGCCGTTTTATCGATCGTTTGGTGACCGGCATTTTTCAGGCCCAGCTGCTCGGCCCGGCGCGCAAACAGGGCTGACACGCCTGCGCCGTACGTTTCGCCATCGTCGAGCACGTAGAACGATCGGAATTTGAGATCGCGCGCCCAGACGGCGGCGGCCGGTCCTTGCACATCATCCGTCGAACAGGTGCGGAAGAAATTGCGCCGGCCGGTCGGATAAAAGACGGCCGGTTCACCCTGTGCAAAACCGGGCTTGGTTAAGCCCGGCCAGGTCGTGCTGGGGCTTATCTGAATCATGCCCGCGCGATTGGTGATGGGCAGACTCAATTTCGCCGCGCCTGAATTCATCGGCCCCAGGTAGGCCACCGCGAGTGGATCGGCCACGGCCTGCCGGACATTGTCTAGCTCCATTGGGGGCTGCCACTGGCCGTTCTCGTCGCCGTTATCACGCACTTCCAGTACGATCTCTGTGCCGCCGATGCGGCTCTCAATTCCATCAAACGCCAGTTGAATCCCTTTGACGATGCCGCCGCCAATCTTGGGGCCGCGTAAAGGAAAACTGACATAGACGCGCACCACACGGCTGCCGGTGGGCTGGCAAGCGGCCAGGCTGAACGTCAACGCCACGATCAGCGCCAGGCACAGCCGACTCAGTTTCACAGGCCACCGCTTCATCTTGACTATTTCCCCGGTTAACTGCACGCCTGCCGGCGCGCTTCAGCCGACACTTCCGTAATCTCGCGAATGTCGGTGAAGTCCTGGCCGGTCGAATGCACCACGCCGACGCACAACTTCATCAACGGCACCGGCTGTTCCTTGCCGTCGGCATCTTTCACCACGATCGAGCCGCGTTCACGATCCTTGAAGGAATAGTGCGCGCCAATCTCCTGATTGAAGCGTCTGACAGCCAGCTCCGCCATAGCCGTCGCCTTATCTTCGGTCGTGATCACGAGAAAATCGTCGCCGCCCACGTGCCCGATGAAATCGTCGGGGCCGCCCAGCTTGTCGTCGATTTCGCCCAGCAGCAGCGTCGTAAAGCGCAGTACTTCGTCGCCGGCCACAAAGCCGTAGACATCGGTGAACGCTTCCATGTGGCTGATGCCGACGTACAACAGGCCCCAGCCGGTCCGTCGCATCAGGCTGCGCAGCTGCTCTTCGATCAATTTACCGCTGGGCAGTCCGGTGGTCGGATTGGTCAGGCTCTCGCGCTCGGCTCGCCGCATCGCACCCTGCACCCGCAGCCGCAGTTCCTCGATGTCGAAGGGCTTAGTGATGTAGTCATCCGCGCCCAGTTCCAGGCCCGCGATGCGATCGCTGCGTTCGTCCTTCTGGGTGAGAAAGATGATCGGGACGTGGCTGGTGCGCATGGTCTTGCGCAGCCGCGTGCAGACTTCGTAGCCGTCGATATCGGGCAGCATGATGTCCAACACGATGACACTGGGCAGCTGCTTGCGAGTGCGGTCCAGCGCGTCATTGCCGCGCCCGGCTACCGCCACCTCGTAGCCCTGCGCGTTGAAGTAAATCTTCAGCATGTTGGAAATATCGGGATCGTCTTCGACAACCAGGATGCGACCTTTGATCATGCGTCACCTCGTCTCATGCACCATTGCCGGCAGGTATCTGCCGTTCACGGCGCGCTTGCCAACTTTGCTTGCCGTTTAATGTGCTCGATTTGCTCATCGGTCACGGCCCGCTCAAACGAGCGAAAACCGCCCAGGCGAAAACCGTGCCGTTCCGCGATCTGTTCGATCGCCCTGACTTGCTCGACCGTCAGGTCTTTGCCCAACGTGTAACTTTCGTACTTGCCATCCAGCGCCAGGGCCATCGTTTCGGCCATGCACGCGTAAGCCATCCCCGGCGGAAAACCAAAATTGAAATGAAAATCCACCGCGCCGGGCACGGCCACCATGCCGCCTTCAATCACCAGCACGTCATCGCGCTGCTCCACCACCGACCGGCTCACGTCACGCGGACGGGCCACATCGCACACCACCGCGCCCGGCTTCAAATGCTCCGGCTGAATAATCGCGTCCAGCGCCGACGTTACCGTGATGATCAGATCCGCAGCGCGCAGTGCATTCAAATCCGATGTGACCTGCACGTCCGCACCGGCTGTCTCGCATCTCGATTTGACCTGCGCCAGCCGATCGGCCTTCCGCCCGATCAAGATGATCTGCGGCACATCGCGCGCCAGCAATTCGGCCGCCACCGCCCCGATCGAGCCTGTCGCCCCGACGATGGCCGCTGTGGCCGTCGACAAATCAATATCCATCCGGCGGGCCGCTTCTTTGGTCGCCTGCACGGCCACGGCCACAGTATAGCTATCGCCAGTGGTCACCGGGCAATCGACGCTGCGGCTGATCGTTACGCCGCCATCGCCCACGACCGAGGTGTACGCGCCCAAGCCCACCAGCTTCGCCCCCAGTTTCCGGGCAAACTTGGCCGTCGCGACGATCTTGCCATACACCGTCTTTGGCGGCAGCGACAGCATGCGCTGCGGCGTAAACGGGCACGCCACAAACCAGCCTTCAATTTCCTTGCCCGTGGCCTGTGACTTCACGCCCGTGATGTGCGAGATATACACGGGCGGGAAAAACCTTGAAAAAAAGTTAATCGCCGAAACCGGCAGGACCTTGCCTAACAACGGATACTTGCGCTGCACGTCACGCTTCGGATCGATCGGATGAATGATAAATGCAAAGTTATCCAATATGAACCTCAACCCGGCAACGCCCTGACCTCCCCCGCACGGCGCAGGTCATTTCCCGTTGTGCGGATATTGCGGCGGATGCAATTCCAGGCCGCGTGGCAACTTGTGATGATCGCTATCCGCATACGTGATATTGTGCGAGAGCACCTTTTCGGCCCGCGACCCCACCAGCAGCACATCGGACTCGATAGTGCGCGCCGGGAAGATAATCAGCCCCGCGCCCAGGCGGCAATTGTGGCCCACGCACCCGCCGATCACGGGCAAATTCAAGTCCACCAGTTGATCGCGATAGAACACCTTGATCGGGCGCGGCACCAGATTGAAATCCGTAAACGTGGAGCCCGCCCCGATAAACGTATCACGCCCCACCACGCACATCTGCAAACAGGTGTTTTGCGCCACCATCGAATTCTCGCCGAGCGAGGTCATAAACAGCGACGCCCGAAACGGCAAGAACGAGCCGTCGCCCACCACGCTCAACATCAACTGGCAGCCCTGCGCCACCGACACATTGTTGCCGATCACGCAGTTATCAATCACCGCGCCCGGGCCGACAAAGACATTGTTGCCGATCGTCGTCGGGCCGTGGATGACGGCCGTCGGATCGATACGCACATCCTTGCCAATCTTCACCAACGCCGGACTGGAGATCGCCTTCTTGCGCTGGACCATTGCGCTCATCAGCACGCGCAACTTCGGCAGGGTCCGCTCGATCTCTTTTTCGGCGCGGGCGCCTTCGGCAAACACGCCAAACGGCACATTGGCGATGAACAGGTGCACCCAGTGCTCAATCGACAGAAACGCCCGGCGTGGAATCTGATACGTCAGGTCGCCTTGATTGGGCGCCATGTACTTGGGCACATTATAGTAGCCGATCTCTTTGGCCAGCGTATCCACGACCAGCGGACGCGGATTAGGTTCCTTGCCATGTGGAAAGTACCACAGATCAGCCACCAGCAGGTCGCCCTCGGTGAAGCCTTTTTCCAGACGAATGCCGCTTTGCAGCGGCAGCGCGTGCGTCTTGATGGCCGGATCGTTGGGCGAGAAAGCCACTCGGCACGCTTTGCCCAGCGAGCGGGCGCGTTTCAAAAAATGATCAATAAATGCCTGATCGAAAAACAGGTTATCGCGATAAACGATCGATTCCACCCGATCGGACGGCATCGCCTCCAGCGAGGAGGTCTCGCGCTCTTCGCGCGTGTAGGGCGCCAGCACGTCACGCTGAAACAGCCACAGCGGCTTGTTCAGGATTCGCAAATCGCGCGCCGGTTCATTAAACGGCGAGATCGGGCGCAGATCGCGGATGACAATACGGCGCAGAGTGCGTTCTTTTTGGGCGGGCATACGTCGCAGGAGACACTGTGCTGCGAGGCAAATGAGGGCCAAGCCAGGCTGATGCTGTATAAGATCGGCGCCTGGTCACCGACTACCGACCACTAACGATTAAAGGCTAGCCACTCACGGCCTGTCTCCAACCTCCACCTTAACACAGAATTCCTCAAGAAAACCCGACCTAATCCAACGGTCGTTTATTCACCACAATCAAACACTGCGGATCGCCCCTGGCGATGCACTGCACTTCTTCCACGTGAAAGCTCTTGCCGCTGCTGACCCAGTATAGGCCCTCTTGCAAGATGCCTACGGCCAGGTGACAGCACGGCTCTTCCGAGTGGCGATTCCAACAGACCGGGCACCGATCGATAATCCACAGATATTGATCGGTTTCTTCACCTAGCCGCACGATTTGATCGCTAAATTTGTTGAAGGTCTCGGCGAAAACTTCAAAACCGACTTTCAGTTTCATGCCCAGCGGCAGCAACCGGAAAGCCAGGTCGGCAATGCCCAAGACCGGGCCAAACTCTTTGATACCGTATTTGAAGCAGGCACGACCGGCCCGCAACGCCAGGCCGCGCGACCCGCGCGGACCGTACATATCCTCCAGGGCTTGCTGGATCGCGCCGACTTCTTCAAACGTGAACTGCCGATCAAAATTGTTGGGCGGATAACTGTTGACCAGATTCTTCAGCCGCGCCAAATTCAAAATGGCATTGACGCCATTCCGGCCCATCACTTCTTCCATCGCCAACAAAATAATCCGGCCCATTTTGTTGGGGTAGAAAAAGTGCCGATCGCTGGCCGGGCGGCTGTTGCCCGCCGTGTCCAGCGGCGGCACGGAATCAAATGGGTCGTTCATCGCCATGTTATACCCGATTGGCCGGCGGCGCTTCACCGGCCAGGAACTGGCGCACCGCCGCATTAAACTGATCCGGCTCATCCAGCATGGGAAAATGCCGCGATTGCGGTAACATCACTGTGTGCGAGCCGGATACCGTTTCGCTCAGCACGTCGATCTGTTTCGGATCCACGATGTTGTCGTGCTGGCCGTACACGCCTAACACGGGCACGGACAGTTGGCTCAACTGCTGACTGAGATCAGTGTGCCGCAAGTCCCCGATGCTGCGGAAAAACGACTCCATGCTGGTCTTATCCACGTCGTGCAGCAGCATCTTGCGCACACGAGCGTTGTCGCCGGCGGTGTTGATCCGCACCAGCGTAGTCACAATCATGCGCGTCACCGACGGTACGCTCTGGGCCAACTGCACCCAGTTCAGTGCCGCCAGCCGTAGAAAGAAATTCAGCGATCGACCTTGAATGGGTGAGCCGACCGCCCCGACCTTCGTCACCCGTTGGGGATACTTCAACGCAAAATCCAGCGCCACCGTGCCGCCCATGGAATGTCCCAGCACCGGCGCACGCTCGATGCCCAGAATCTCCATGAACTGATCGACCATCTGCACGTACGAATCGACCTTGAACGGCGGTGTGTTCTGCTTGCCCGACTCGCCAAACCCCCAAAAATCAAGCGCGTAGACCTTGTAGCGCCCGTTTTCGGCCAGGTCGATCATCACGTCCTGCCACACACCCCAGGAGTTGATCCAACCGTGGAGCAGAATGACGGGTCGGCCCCGGCCATACGCTTCATAATGCACAATGCCTTGTGAGGTGACGATCGAACTCATCGCACAGCCAACTGTCTGCGCCGGGCTGTCGCTAGTCCGACTGCGTATCCATCGTCTCCAAAATCGAGTACAACAGTTCCAACAGCACGGCCTTGACGGTTTCACGATCGTTGGCCACGCACGGCAGGACTTTGATGTCGTGCTCAATCTTCAGGGCGATGCGCAGATCGTCGGGCTGCCACGCATCTTCGTGATCTTGCTTATTGGCCGAGATGACGTACGGCGTGGCTGCATACCCGCGGAACGTGTCCAGAATGCTGCGCGCCTCGCGGAACGTCTCGGGCCGCGAGCTGTCCACAATGACGATGAAGCCCAGCATGCCCTCCGACAGGATTTCCCACATGAAGTCAAAACGCTTCTGACCGGGCGTGCCAAACAGATACAGCACCAGATCGTCGTCGACGGTGATACGGCCGAAATCCATCGCTACGGTCGTGGCTTCCTTCTGCGACTTCTCCGCGTCCGATGAAATCTTGCGCTCGGTCGAGACCACGTCGATCTCGCTGATCGTGCGGATAAACTCAGTCTTGCCCGCCGAAAACGGGCCGGTGATGACCATTTTGACAGTCTGCATGATGGCTCGCTGTTCCTGTTAGTTATGACTTCCGGTATCAACGCGGCTCGGGCCGCTTAAAGAAATCTATCAATCGATTCACGACCCGACGTTTTTCAGCAGGCGCCATCGTCTGCGCAGGCGGGCGCACGCCCGGCGGCGGGGTCGCGGTGCCCGCCGGCACGATGAGCTCGACCAGGCCCGCCTGCAACATGCCGTACACAATCTTGCGAATCTGAAACTCGCTCATGCCATTGGCCTGCATGATCTGCTTGATG
This sequence comes from Chloroflexota bacterium, assembly GCA_016219235.1. The sequence goes on along the minus strand of JACRBO010000418.1, from coordinate 1,172 downwards.
GAGTTCTTGGGGTTGATGTACGACACCACGCGCCATTCATCCACGCTGAGATTCACGTTCCGCAGGCGCGCATCCGGCCGGTCGGTAAAGCGCAGGGTCACATCCAGATTGGGCAGCTCTTCCTGCAGCTTCTCCGACTCTTTCAGTCGCCGGGTGCCTTCCATGATAATGTTATCCAGATTGATCGGCGGCTCGGCCAGCAGGCGATCATCGGGCAGCACATTCGGCTCAAACCGGAAGAGGCCGTCCGCAATCGCGAACAGGCGCTCCACGACATCCTTCACGTTGTTGCGCACCATCTGATCGAGATCGGACTTGGTCAGCAGCCCGGCCTGAATCAGCATCGCGCTCAACTCCCGATCGGATTTGTTGCCCGGAATTTGCTTGCCCTGATCGGCCGTGATGCGCCCGGATTTGATCAACAGCCCCACCAACCGGCCATCGGCGCCATCCGTCGTGGCAAACACAAGTTTCCCCTCGCGAAACGCAATGCGGGCCGCGTTGCCGCGCCCGTCAATGGCCAGCGTGCCCGTTTTGCGCGCCAGGTGAATTAAGTTCAGCAACTGGGTAAAGCTGAAGTCGTGTAAATTACCCTTCAGTGCCATAACAATCCGCCTTCGATACAGCCGTCAGGATGACGTCGTCAAGTTGACGAGGGAAAATGGGGCCGAAACACAAGCCAGCTCGATCGCAACACGATCCAGCCGCCGCGTGAGGACACCCCTCAGACATGCTTAGTTGGTGTGCCTACCATAACGTGTGGATTATACATTCTCTCCATAGACAAGTCAATTTTGCCGCCGCAATTTTTCGCCGGATTAGTTGCCAGGCGGCAATCGGACGAAGTCCCGTTCAACTCACTGCCTATGCTATAATCGCGCCAATTCTGACCAGGAGCATCTTCATGTTGAGTTCACGTTTGATCAGGTGGCCGGTATTCATTGCGATAGCGCTTGCACTTGCGGCCTGTGACACTCCGACCGCTCCCGCAGCACCAACGGCCCTCACGACGGCCCCGCTCGCCACTCAGCGGCCCATCGTTAAACCCACAGTTACCCCGATCGCGTCACCGACTTTAGCGCCGACGGCCACACCGGCAGTAACGCCCAGCCCGACCCCGGACAGCCGCATCATGACGACCTTTGCCGCCGATGTGAATCCGTTGACGGGCG
>JACRBO010000413.1 GCA_016219235.1 Chloroflexota bacterium | reverse complement strand
CTCAGTGTTTTCCAAATCGGCTGGCGCAAGTTGCGCCGCTGGCTCACGTGTCAAACTTCACGGCTGCCGTTCCTAACCTTACGGCTCAGCCCCTTCCGCCTCGCTCCGGCTTGGCGAAAGTGAAAGTGTTAGCTACTCAGGAGTTTTGAGCATGTCCGCGAGTTCCGCGCCCAAATCCCTCGGCAAAGCCACCCGGCTGCGCTCGATCAAGAAGAGCCCCTATCAGGAGGACGACAAGCCGCGCCGCGTCGCGCTCTACGTGCGCGTCTCGATGGAGGAACAGGCCGAAGGCCATTCGCTCGACGAGCAGGAACGGCGCTGTCGGGCCTTCCTCGCCCGCGACAAACCGCACTGGACGCTGGTCGGCGTCTTCAAGGACGAGCACAGCGGTAAGACCGACAAACGGCCCGGCTTTCAGGATCTGATCCACCTGGTCGACGAAGGCAAGGTCGATGCGATCCTGTGCCACCACCTCGATCGCTTCTCGCGCAAACTCCACGACATCCTGGTCTACTTCAAGCAGCTCGAAGATCAGGGCGTGGTGCTGGCCTTCGCCGAAGATCGCTTCGACTTCTCCACGGCCAACGGGATGCTGGAGTTTCACGTGCTGGCGGTGTTTGCCGACTGGTATTTGCAGAACCTCTCGCGCGAAACCAGCAAAGGCAAGTTGGGCCGCGTGCTCAAAGGCGAACACAACAACCAGCCGCCCTTCGGCTACATCAAAGGTTCGGACGGCAAACTCCACATCGTGCCTGAAGAAGGCGAGGCGCTGCGCGAGGGGTTCGAGCTGTATGCAACCGGCACCTACGTCGATCGGCAGATCGCCGATTTGTTCAACGCGCGCGGCCTGCACACGCGCAAGGGCAAGTTGTGGTCCAAGGAATCGATCCGTGATCTATTGCAGAACGACTTCTACTACGGCGTGATCGAGTATCGCACCGATCTCTATCCGGGCAATCATCCGCCGTTGATCACGAAAGAGTTATTCGATCAGGCTTTGGAAGCGCGCCGCAAGCATCGCCGCGCCCCACGCGCGAACAGCAACCGAATGCGGACGTATATGCTCAACACGCTGGTCTATTGCACCCACTGCGGCCGCACACTGCGCGCCCAGGGCAGCCGCAAGTATCGGTATTATCGTGACGTCTCGAAACTGCGCGGCTACAACGATTGTCCGGTTTCAGGCCACGGGGTGCAGGGTTACATCATCGAGGATCAGGTCGCGCAGATCGTGCAGGCCTTTACCCTGCCCGAGGACTGGCAGGCCGAGATTCGCGCGGCGCTCGACAATGAGTCAGAGCGTACGAAAGTGATGGCGCACCGCAAGGAACTCGAAGGCAAGTTAGCCCGCATCACTGAACTCTATGCGGACGGCAGCCTCGATCGCGCGCAGTTCGCCGAACGGCGCGATGAGATCAACAAGGAGCTCAATCAGATCATCCTGCCCTCGGCCGATCGCACCTTGAATCTCGGCCATCAGGTCGATACCTTTCAACACATCTGGCCGCTGTCCACGATCGAGGAGCAGCGCGAGATGTGCCGCTTGATGTTCGATCGGATCGATGTGGATCTGGCGACGACCCGCGTGACGCGCGTGCGGCCCGATCAAGAATTCCTCTGGTTTTTCAGGCATAATCGCCTGTTGGAAGAAGATGACGGGCCGGGATTTCGGGTCAGGCAGGAACTGATGACAGGCGTGGACAACGCGCTTTAGCGCTGTTCTGGGGCACGACGCTTGACACACGGCGCGAACAATGCTAACATGCAAAAAGAAAACCGACTCTGCCTACCAGAGTCGGTGTTTGCGGTAAAAGTTCTCATCCGGGTTGTACTTTAACAGTTCAGCATTACTGCTTCACTGCTCTAGCACGGCGACGCGCTGGGCGCATCAGGTGAAGAGAGTTTTTACCATTAACGGACCCGACGGGATTCGAACCCGCGATCTCGGCCTTGACAGGGCCGCATGTTAGGCCGCTACACCACGGGTCCAACACTAACGCGCGCGAGATGATACCAGAACCCCGCCCGTTTGTCAACCACATTTTTAGTTCTTCATTGCCGCTTTGAACGCCAGCAACGCGTGATCGATTTCGTCGCGAGTAACCCACGCATGTGTCACGGCGCGGAAACGCCGGAAATACGCGCCGGGACTGATCAGCTTGACGCCCTGCTCCAACATGCGTCGCGCCACAATCTCGCCGCTGACCTTCACGCTTGAATCCAGTTCAAAGAACACGATGTTAGTCTGGACGCGATCGACATCGACCACAAAACCGGGTGTGTCAGCCAGACCTTCGGCCAAACGCTCGGCGTTGGCGTGATCATCCGCCAACCGATCGATCATTTTCTCCAGCGCCACGATGCCCGCCGCCGCCAGAATGCCCGCTTGTCGCATGCCACCGCCTAACATCTTGCGATTGCGACGCGCCTGCGCGATGAAATCTTTGCTTCCGCAAATGACCGATCCAACGGGCGCGCTCAGTCCCTTTGACAGGCAGAACGTCACTGAATCTACGTACTGGGTTAGGTCCTTCACATCCACGCCAAGGGCGACTGAAGCATTGAAGACCCGTGCGCCATCGAGGTGAATACGCAAGCCATGTCGATTCGCCAACTCGCGAACTTGCCGCATGTAAGAAACCGGCAACACCGTGCCGCCACATCGATTCTGCGTATTCTCCAAGGCGATCAGTCTTGTGCGCGCTTCGTGTTGATCGCCGCTCCGGATGGCCGCCTCGACTCGATCGAGCGGCAGGGTCCCATCGGGATTGTTGGGGATCTGAAATTGCGGAATGCCGCCCAATGCCGACGATCCGCTCGCTTCATAACGAAAGATATGCGCTTCACTGCCGACAATGACCTCTTCACCGCGTCCGCAGTGCGTGAGCAGCGAGACGAGATTGCCCATCGTGCCGCTGGCGACGAACACAGCTGATTCTTTACCCAGCTTAGCCGCGGCTAACTCTTCCAATTTGTTTACCGTCGGATCGTCGCCAAAAACATCATCGCCGACTTCGGCTTTCGCCATTGCCTCGCGCATATCGGGCGTGGGCTGCGTCACTGTATCCGATCGCAGATCAATGTAGCCGTTGAGCATTCCAACCTCCAACTTCTAACGTCCAATTTCCAACTCAATACTGCTTCACAATCGATCGATATGCGCCGGGCTGCCGCGCCTGCAAGATCTGCAATTCCTCACGATAGCGTCGCACTTCATCCAGATCGATCTTCGCCACAGCATAGCCTTCGATTTCTTCATCCACCGACGCATAGATCTGGCCACGCGGCCCGACGATCATCGACTGGCCGAAGAAGTTCAACGTGGCATCGGTGCCGATGCGATTGGCCGCGACAATGAAGCAGGTGTTCTCGTACGCGCGCGACATCAAATACGTGCGCCATTCTTGATCGTTGGGCTTTTCCCAGTTGCCGCACTCGATGAGCAAATCTGCGCCATCGAGGACATAGGTGCGCGCCACTTCAGGGAACGCGAGATCCCAGCCAACCATCAAACCCACGTTGCCGAAATCGGCTTCGATCAAAGGGAATTTGAAGCCTGAACGAAACGCGAGGCGCTCTTCACCTTTCAAATGCACCTTACGATAATCGCCCACCAGATCGCCGTCCGGGCCGACCAGTACGGCCGCGTTGTAGATGATGCTTTCCACTTTTTCCTTCGCCGCCATGCCAAATGCCACGTGCACACCAAAATCGCTGGCGCGCTGCGCGATGAGGTTCGACGACGGGCCGGGCACGCGCTGTGCGTAATCGGTGAAGCGCACGCCGCATTCATAACCGGTCGTGCACAGTTCGGGGAAAACGATCAGGTCAACTTTTTGCTCGGTCGCAATGCGATGAATCCATTCCGAAATGGCGACGAGGTTGGCTTCGACATCGTTGAATTTCACGGCCATTTGTACCACGGCCACGGTGAGTTCGCGCACGTTAGTCTCCTTTAGAACATCGGTTCGACGGTGATTTTGCCTTACTTTTCAGCGTTTGTCAATCGATCGAGAATTTGCTGTAACTCGATCGGCAGCGGCGACAAAAACGTGCGCGCTTCGCCATTAGGCAGAGTGAACGCCAACGAGGCGGCATGCAAGAAGTGCCGCGTCATGTCGAAGTGCGGCATACGCTTGCCGTAGATGATGTCGCCCACCAGCGGATGATGCCGCCACGCAAAGTGCACACGAATCTGATGCGTGCGGCCCGTCTCGGGAAAGCATTCGATCAGGCTGACGGGCGGATCATGGAAAACTTGCTTTACACGGTAACGTGTTCGCGCCGAACGGCCATCGCTCGTCACGGCCATCTTCTTCCGATGATTCCGGTTGCGGCCAATCGGCGCGTCGATGACGCCTTCGCGCGGCTCGACAATGCCTTCCACCAGCGCGAGGTACACCTTCTTCACCGTGCGCGACTTGAACTGATCTTGCAGCAGATGCAGCGCCCGATCATTTTTGGCGACGACCATCAGGCCCGACGTGTCTTTATCGAGCCGGTGCACGATGCCGGGCCGCACTTCCCCGCCGATGCCTTCTAGATCAGGCGCGTGACTCAGCACGGCATTAACCAGCGTGCCGCTGGCATGGCCCGCCGCCGGATGCACCACCAAACCGGCGGGCTTATCGATCACGATCACATCGTCGTCTTCATACACGATCGTGAGGGGAATGTCTTCGGCGATCAGTTCAGTCGGGACGGGCGGCGGCACGCGCACGATGATTTCATCGCCGGGTGTGACCTTGTCATCGGCTTCGCATTCCGCGCCATTGCAGAGAATGAAACCGTCGTCGATCAAACGCTGCACCGTCGTGCGGGACAGATCGGGCAAGCGGGCCGCCACCAGCCGATCGAGCCGCCCGCTTTCCCCGGCCGCGACAATCAAGGTCTCAATTCGATCGGACATCGCCACCGAGTTTTGCCTGACGCTCTTCGCGCCACATCGCGATCGCCAACAAGATCACACCTAAGACGATGCACCAATCGGCAACGTTGGACGCGTTGCGCAACGAACCAATGCCAATGTCGAAGAAGTCGATCACATAGCCCACACGTATCCGATCGACCACATTGCCGAGCGCGCCGCCCAACATGAAACCCAGCGCCACTGCCATGAAGCGCTGCGTATCATGCAGCCGCCGCGCATAGACGAGAATTGCGACGCTGATGCTCAACGGCACAAGGATAAAGATGGGGCCGAGGTTTTGAAATAACCCAAAAGCCACGCCCGTATTGGCCGTGTGAATGATTTGAAAAAACGGATTAGGCCCGGCAACCGGTGACCACGCGCCGCCTAACGGCAGCGCCGCTGATACGATAAACTTGATAACCTGATCGACGGCGATAACCAACAACGCAACGCCGATCAGCATACGAGTCGTGATTCGCAAGTCTGCCTCTTACGCTTGTGGGAGTTCGGGAGTGTCGGGCATAGCGGGTTTAGGGCGGCGATCTTCGCGCAACATCGCCAGACCTAGCAAAATCACGCCCAGCACGATGGACGCGTCGGCGATGTTGGAGGTGTACCAGCGTGTCGCGCCAACACCGATGTCGATAAAGTCCAACACTTGCCCCAGCCGCAGTCGATCGATCAAGTTACCAAGCGAGCCGCCCAGCGTAAAGCCCAGCGCCGCGCCCAACAATAATTGATCGCCGCGTACCTGGCGCGCATACACGCTGATACCGATACTGACGACGATGGCGACGCCGATGAACACCGGGTTCATGTTTTGAAATAAGCCAAACGCCGCGCCTGTATTGTATGCGTGCACGACTTGAAACAGCGGCAGCGGATCGGGCAACGGCGACCACGTGCCGCCCAACGGCACATGGTTCGCGACCAGATATTTGGTCACTTGATCAGCGGCCAACACCAGGGCCGCAAACAACAGCATATAACGATGACTCTTCTTCAATCTACACTCTTTCCAGACAGAGAGACAGAGGCACGGCGAAGACCTGAAGTCTCCGATGTCCCCGTGCCTCTGTGATGGGCAGTTGCTCTAACGATGTTCGCGCTTCGATTGGCACTTCAGGCACAACGCCGCATATGGGATCGCCTCCAGCCGCGCGGCGTCGATCTCGGTGCCGCAGTCGACGCACAGGCCATACGTGCCGGTGTCGAAACGCGCCAGAGCGTCTTCGACAAGCCGCAGCGTCTGCTCGGCGTTGACCCGCACGGCCAGATCGCGGGCCTGATCGAAGGCCAGCGTGCCGTCATCGGCGGGATGGGTGCTGTACCCCACGCCTTCTTCCTTGACGACGACGTTGAGTTGTTGCAGTTGTTCGATCAGCGTGGCCTGTTCGGCCAATAGCGCGTTCTTCAAGCGATCGTATGGTATCGGCATGGTTCCCCCTTCCCTGGCGGCCTCATTCTACCACAGTGATACATGACGAGTAACGAGTAACGAGTGATGCGCCGCCCGTTACTCGTTACTCGTTACTCGTTGGCCTTCTTGACGCCGAGCTTTACTTTCACGCCATCAATCTCATCTTCATCCATTGTGCCCTGCGGCTCGCCTTCGGTCAACGAGTCAGCCAACGTCTCCGATTGGATATACGTGGCCCACTGCTCGATGGCTGCTTTCACGTCACCGTCGGCCTGATAGGTCAGCGCGATGTGATCGCTGATCTCGAAGCCCGCCTGCTTGCGCAGGTCTTGCACGCGGCGCACTACTTCACGCGCCTGGCCTTCGCTCTTCAGTTCGGGCGTGATGTACGTATCGAGCGCGACGACCACGCCGCCTTCCGACGCGATGGCGAAGCCTTCACGCGGCTGCGGGGTGACGAGGATTTCGTCCGACGCGAGGGTGAATTCGCCCAGCGTCACACTCTGCCCCGATCGGACTGCGGACGCGACTGCGAAGCCATCCGCGTTTTGCAGCACCGTGCGCACCTGCGGGAATTTCTGTCCGAACTTCGGGCCGAGTTTCTTGTTATCAGGCAGCAGCTTGTAGGTCACGAAATCGGCTTCATTTTCAGCCAATTCCACCGATTTCACATTAAGT
>JACRBO010000047.1 GCA_016219235.1 Chloroflexota bacterium | reverse complement strand
GCATCCTCGATCTCGATCTGCACGCCCTCGAAGGCGAGCGCAAGCCGTCGGTGGAGAGCGGCCTGCACGCCGGAATCTATCGCGTCCGCGCCGATGTGAACGCCGTCGTACACACTCATCAGGTTTACGCCAGCACGCTGGCTTTGATCAACACGCCGATCCCGGCCCTGTTCGACGAGCAGGCACGCTTCCTCGGTCGATCGGTCGAGATCATCCCGTATGCGCCATCGGGCACGGGCTTTCTGAAAAACGTCATCGTCAAGCACATCCAGAATCACCACAACGCCTACATCATGCAGAATCACGGGGCGCTGTGCCTGGGCCACGATATCGAACGGGCCGCGCACAACGTCGAGATTCTGGAGAAGTGCGCGCTGGCCTATCTGCTGGCGCTGTGCACCGAACGTACCGTTTCCAAGATTCCCCTGCCCGTCCGCGAGATTGCCTTTGCTAAACTGCGCAAGGATCAGAAGCAGGCCGAGCGCGGAGAAATCAGTACGAGCGGAGAGTAATATTTGTGCGCGTCATTGCGAGCATCCTGAGCGCAGCGCAGCGGAGTCGAAGGATGCGAAGCAATCCCAACCAGACAAAGAGATTGCTTCGTCGCATCCTTCGACTGCGTGGCGAAAAAATGCCACTCCGCTCAGGATGCTCCTCGCAATGACTGGCACATTTAAGGAACCACCATGTCCGACCAACAGTACGCCATCTCCGAATATCCCGACTATGACGCCGTCATGGCGCGGCTGAAAACCCTGACGAAGCAGCCGCTCAGGCGCATCAAGCGCGATCGGATGCAGGCGTTCTTAAACTACTTTGAGACGAACTGCCTCAAATCCAAAGCGTTGATCGAAGAAGCCAAACAGATCATTCCCGGCGGCGTGCAGCACAACCTGGCCTTCAACTTTCCGTTCCCGCTGGCGATTGAGAAGGCGTGCGGCGCGCACATGTGGGATGTGGATGGCAATCGCTACATCGATTTTCTGCAGGCGGGCGGCCCGACCGTCCTCGGCAGCAACTACGCGCCCGTGCGCGAGAAAGTCTTTGGACTGCTGCGAGATTGCGGGCCGGTGACGGGACTGTTTCACGAATACGAATTGAAGTTGGCGCAGTTGATCCAGCGCTACATGCCGTCGATCGAGATGTTCCGCATGCTCGGCTCCGGCACCGAAAGTGTGATGGCGGCCATCCGCGCGGCGCGCGCGTTCACGCACAAACAGAACGTGATCAAGGTCGGCGGCGCGTATCACGGTTGGAGCGACCAAATGGTGTACGGTCTGCACATCCCCGGCACCGGTCGCCGCGAAGCCACCGGCATTCCGCGCACAGCTAGCGCTCATACGCAGGAAGTGTTCCCCAACGATCTCGGCGAGCTTCGTCGGCTGCTGCTGCTCAATCGAGTGCGAGGTGGAACCGCGGCCGTGATCGTCGAGCCGGTCGGGCCGGAAAGCGGTACGCGCCCGGTACCCTACGATTACAATCGACATGTGCGCGAACTGTGCGATGAATTCGGCGCGCTGTTGATTTTCGACGAAGTGGTCACGGGCTTCCGATTGGGCATGGGCGGCGCGCAAGGTTACTTCAACGTCAAGCCCGATCTGACCATCTTCGGCAAATGCGTGACGGGCGGCTATCCGATGGCGGGCGGCGTCGGCGGGCGGCGCGATGTGATCATGCGCTTCGCGGCGGGCATCGGCGGCACGGGCGAGCGCGCGTACATCGGCGGGACGTTAAGCGCGAATCCAATATCGTGCGTGGCAGGTTATCACGCGCTGCTCGAAATGGAGCGCACCAACGCGCCCGTCATTGCGGGCCGCGCAGGCGATCGATTGACGCAGGGCCTGCAACAGATCATCGAGAAATATCGTTTGCCGTTTGTGGCTTTCAATCAAGGCTCGATCTGCCATCTCGAAACTTCGGGCGTGATGCTGCTGGATATGAAGAACCCGATCAAGTTGCTGCGCGAAATGAAGCCGCGCAAGCATATGCTGGAAGAGATGGGCGCGGCGTACATGGCGCAGGGCCTGATCACGCTGGCGGGCAGTCGCATGTACACCAGTCTGGCCGATACGGACGACGTCATCGACGAGGCGCTCAATCGGTTTGAGGTCGTGCTATCGAGTGTGGAAGGCGTGAAGTAGAACCGTCATTGCGAGCGAAGCGAAGCAATCTCCTGCTCGACTTAAAGATTG
>JACRBO010000412.1 GCA_016219235.1 Chloroflexota bacterium | reverse complement strand
CGTGAGGCGACGTGCGTTGCCCCAACACGACGGCCCCGCCTCGCAAGTGAGGCGGGGCCGTTGTCATCATCACCCCTGTCAGCCGCTATGATTCGCGCATATCTTTGACATTGATCACGTGCGGCTTGATCGCTTCAAGCAGCGCGGCCTTCGTCACATCGGTCACTTTGAACATCACTTCGTAGTTAGTGGAATCGGTGCCGGGCAATTCGATCACGGCCACAATGTTGCCGCCCGCGGCCGCGATGTCCCCCGTAATCTTGGCTAGCTGGCCTTTGCGATCGGTCACCAGTGTCGTCACGCGCACACCCGGTTTGCGCGCGCCCAGCATCTCGATGAACGTCTTAAAGATGTCCGTCTCGGTGACGATGCCGACCACGGCGCCATCATCGCCGACCACCGGCAAGCCGCCGATTTTGTTGTCGACCATGATGCGGGCCGCATTTTCTAGCGGGGTGTCGGCGGTGATCGTGATGACTTTTTTGGTCATCACATCGCCGACCTTGATCTTCGACAAGAGATAGGTGATTTCCCACACGCTGAGGCTGGTGGCCGACGAGGGCGAGGCCTGCAGCAAGTCTTTGTCGGACACAATCCCTACCAGCTTGCCATGCTTGTCGACGACGGGCATGCGGCGGATGTGTTCCTGCTTCATGCGATCGAGCGCGTCGCTGACGGGTAAATCGGGCTCGCACAGTATCGGGCGGGTAGACATGCGTTCTCGGACAAGCATGGGAGACCTCCGGTGGCTGAATGTGAAATCATTTTACCCAGCGACGCGCTACAAGTCAAATACCTTTGCAATGCACTTGAAATGCGGATGTAACTTGACTTCCGACCTGCCTGGCAGTACAGTTTTAAGAGGCGGCCGTGCGCGTGTGCGCCGGCTACGATTGGACAATGCCCTATGAAGGTCGCGGTGATTAGCGGGGCCTACCCCCGGCGTGAAGTGGTGGTTCGCGGCGTCTCCCACAAATTGGGCGGCGACCCGGTGCAGTCGTTTAGTTGCATTGAAGATGTGTTGATCTCTTCGATGGGCTACGACGCGTTTGTCGTCTACAACAACTTCGACAAAAAGATGAACGGCATTGACGGCACACGCGAGATTCGCCGCGCAGCGCCGGACGCTTATATCATTGGCGTTAGCGCCATCCCCTACATGGAGCGTCAGTTTTTGCCCGCCGGCGCCGATCGTTTCTTGCTCCTGGCCGGCAATGAGATCGCCGAATTGGGCGATCTGCTGCTCAAAGTTGCCGGCCGAGAAGCCAAGCCGAATCAGTCCGCTGAATCAACCGTCAGCACGGTCCCGGTCGCAGCAAGTGCGCCCAAATCAAGCGCGGCGGAAGATCCGGTGTTGTCCGAGCAGCTGGTTCACACACTGGAACGCGCGCGCCTGCTCCTGGATTATGCCGCCAACGCACCTGACCCTGTCGACTTGCAGCGTTACATCCGAGTGATGGGCGTCGAAATCGAGCGCGTGATCACGCGCTACTACCAGTCAAAAGCGACCGGCAATGGTCAGCGCTCCAAGTGACTAAATTCCCCGATGGTGTTGCGCCAGGGTGCGAATCTCCGCGATATTGAGCCGCTGATAGTAGGCGCGCCACGCAGCGGTTTCAGCCAACAGCACTTTGAGTTCGGCTTGCAGCGTGTCGATCTCTTCGGTCCTCTGGCCAGCGCCAGCCGCAATCACGATGTGATCCTCCGTCCAACTGGTCACGCTGATCTGGCCGCTGGCTTCCAGCCACTCGATGCCTTTGCGGGCGGTGATCGTGCGGTGTCCCAGCGCGGCGGCCAGTCGCGCCACCATCACCTGTCCGCCTTGTTGATTGAGATCGTGCTTGAGCAAACTGCCCAGGCGCTTGAGAAATGCTTCCATCGAATCGACATTCGCTGTGGCATTGCACAAATAAATGCAGCGCGGCTTGACGTGTTGCAGCGCGGCTTCCAGTTCGCGCCAACCGCACGGCGCAGACCAGATGATCAAAGTCTCGGCTTCGCGCAGATCGGTTCGACGCACCACAGGGTAAGGGGCTGACGTGATCCCATCGGCCCAGATCAGCCAGTCGGCTTGCAATGACATCTGTGCAAGGTCTTTGTTGCGCCAATCGATCACCTCGATCTGCGGTTGCGGCGCGCTGATTTCGATCACGGGCACGGGCGCGATCTGGAAATCAACCCATTCAACCGATAGCACACGCGCGCCCCGATAGTTCGTGCTCTTCAGCGTGTACGCCACGTCGATCGGTCCGTCGGCAACCTCCAGACCCGCGCCGCGCCACCAGATCAGTTTTTGCGTGTGGCCGACGCTGTCGCCGACGACGACTTCGCGATGTTCGCCCTTGCGGCCAAAGGTGCGATCGTGCTGCACAGTGACATGGCGTGTAACCAGTGTGACGGCGGGATTGCCTTCGCCAAACGGCGCGAGCCGTTCCAACTCTTGTGCCAGTTCGAGCGTAAGTTGATCGAGTGCGAGTTCGGCGTCGACGACGAGACCGGTTTCGACGCGCGGATCGCGGATAGTGTCGATGGCTTTGGACAGCGCCGCCCGGAACGTGGGCACGTTATCGATCGGGAGGGAGAGGCCCGCCGCGCCCGGATGTCCGCCGACGCCAGTGAGAAATTCGCCGCACATTTTCAACGCCGTGGTGATGTCCACGCCCGCGACCGAGCGCGCCGAGCCGCGCGCAGTGTGATCGTCGGTGACGAGCAAGATCGTGGGGCGCGCATATTGTTCCGCCAACCGATTGGCGACCGGCCCGATCACGCCGCTGTGCCAGTGTGGGCTGCTGAGGATAAGCGCGCCGTAATCGAGCAGCGTTGGGTCTTTGGCGATTTGTTCTTGCGCCGCCGCCGTGATTTGATCCATCAACAACTTGCGCTGATTGTTTAGCCCTTCCAATTGCGCAGCCAGGATGCGGGCGCGCGTGAGGTTGGGGGTGGTCAGTAGTTCGACGGCGAGATTGGCATCACCCAGACGACCGAGCGCATTGAGGCGCGGCCCAATGCTAAAGCCGATCGTTTCGGCAGAGACGTTGGCGGCTGTTACTTGCGCGCTCGTCATCAAGGCTTGCAGTCCCAAACGCGTGGTGTTCTGCAAACGAAGCAGGCCACGCTGCAAGAGATAACGCGCATCGGCGCGGAGTTCGGCCACGTCGGCCACGATGCCCAGGGCAACGAGGTCTAGATAATCGTCAGCGCGCTCGTCTTCGCCTGCGAGGTGCAAGACCTGTTGGGCGAGTTTGAAGGCTACGCCCACACCGGGCAGTGATCGCAACGGATGATCAATCGGGAGGCGTTTGGGATTGATCAAGGCATCGGCGTTGGGTAATTCATCCGGCAAATCGTGATGATCCGTGACGAGGACGGTCACGTCGCGCGACTTGGCGTGCGCAATCGCGGCATGTTCGGCGATGCCGGTATCGCAGGTGAGCAGGACGTGAATGTGTTGATCGAGCAGTCGATTGAGCGGAGCGATCTTGATGCCGTGCGATTCGGTGAGGCGATGGGGAATGTAGTACGTGACATCGGCTTTGAGATCGCGCAACATCGAAACGAGGAGCGTGGTGGACGTTTGCCCATCCGTATCGAAGTCGCCCCACACGGCGATCTTCTCGCCGCGCGTGATGGCGCGATACAGTCGATCGGCGGCGAGTTCCAGATCGGGCAGGGCGGCTGGTGGGGCGGGCGCGTACCGATCGGGATTGAGAAAGGCCGCAGCAGCTTCCGGCGTGGTCAATCCGCGCTGCGTGAGCAATCGCGCGATCAGCGGGTGACCGCCAATCGCGGCAGTGAGGGCGGGATCGACGATGACGGGCGGCGGTGAGATCCACATAGGCTGGTTGTGTGCCATCGATTAGAAATCGACGGCCAGTGTTGGAAAGTCCGCTTCGCGGACTGGCTGACATTGGCCGTTGGCTTTGAGTCGATGGCTATTGATGGCGCACCAACGATGGCGTGAAGTAGCGCTGGCGATAGCGCATGATGGCCAGCAGCAGGCCGAATTGCAGGATCGTCATCACGATGGTGGTGAACTGATCGAAATACAACACCAGCAGGTTGACGGTGAGCAGATAGAAGATCAGCCCGATGTAGCCCGCCTGCAGGCCGATGCGTTCGCGACTTGTGAGCAACAGGCCCGCACCGCCGATGAGCGACACGCCGACAAAACCCTCCAGCAGCTGCCGCGCCAGATACCACAGCAGGCCCGTAACACTGCGCACCAGGCCGGCGTTGGCGATGGCAAGCCCCAACTCGTTGGCAAAATCGGGTGAGAGGATCGCGCGGATGACGGGCAGCAAGTCTTGAATCGCCAATAAGCCAAAGGCCAGCAGGCCAATGACGATGACGGTCTTCGCCGTACGGCGGCTGATGTGTTTCACTTCAAAGCGCTGCAACTGCTGAACGAAGCGCTCCCAGCGATTGGCCGGATGCTGCACCAGATGCAGATCATCGCGGCGGATGAATTGGAGCAGGGTGGTGGCCAATTGAATTTGATCGGGTGAGGTGGCGCGGGACGCAACACGTTGCAGACGCTCGTCGATTTCGGCGCGCTCGCGCACGTCCATGTCGTCGTCGACGACTTCGCCGAGGTATTCCAGCGCCTGCGACAATTCACTGCGGACATCGCGGGCAGCGCGGCGGCGCACTTGCAGATACAGCCACACGGTCAATAAGAAAAAGCCGTAGATGATGGGCGCGGCCAGCGGATAGAAATAGTCGTTGGATTTGGTGATGAATTTGCCCACCTCGTCGATGAACAGGCCGACGCCGACGCCGGTGAGGATCGCGCCGACAGGTTGCACCCAGCGATTCGCCAGCACCAGCATGAGCATGGCGCCGACGAAGAGCAGCAGGCCGCCCCACAACATATGCGCGATGTGCAACTCACCGCCGCCGATCTGCGGGTAGCCGGTCAATTGCAGGTAGATGCGCGTCAACACCACCGAGCCGGCGAAACTCAACAGCATCAACAGCATCAGTCGTTCAGCGTCAGCGCGTTTGATGGCGCGGCGAAGGCCCAGAGCGGCTAATGGTTTCATAGTTGCCTCTCCTGAAAGCATAAGGCAAGTGCGCACGTCGGTCACCTGCCGACAACTCGGCGTACTCCGGGCCGGCCCGCCCGGATATGAATATCCGGGCTACGGCGCTGCGCCCGCTTCGCGTAAATCCGGCTAACCCGAGTCATCCATCAGTACGCAATCTCGTCCAACTCGGCCAGATCGATCACAAGTTCGGTTTCCAAATCGTCGTCTGGGCTGATCGCACCCGCGACCACGCCGCGATTGCACAACGATCGATAAGTGCAGTAAGCGCATTTCCGCTCGTTGGGCGTCTTGTTCCAGTCGCCGGGCTGCGCCGCGCGCCCATCGATCTCCGTGATCAATTCGGTGAGATAACGCTGATCGTCGGCGTGCTGGCGCGCATCGTAGGGCAAAGCTTCGGGCTGATCGGGATACTGGGCGAACCAGTAGATCATCGACACCGTGCCGGGCGGGCGCTGCTGCACTTCGGTCACGACGTAGCGATAGACCTTCGTTTGCAGCCGATTGAGCAATTGCTCATGTGTGGCGCGGCGGTGTTCGGTTTTCCAATCCACGATAACAACCCGATCGGAACGATCGGCCCGATCAGCATCGGCGGCGATCAGATCACAGTGCGCGACGAGACGATATGCGCCCAACGGGATCGAGAGGGCGACTTCGGCGCGGCGGGCGGCGGGCAGATCGCGCAGGGTGGTGGTTTGCGCGTGCAGATAACTTTGCCACCAGTGCTGCAACTCGGGTTCATCGGGCGAGGGCGTCAACGCTTCAACGGGCAAGCCTTCGACGTGCTGCTGAATCAATTTATGAAAGCGCTGTCCGAGCGCCATCACGCGTTCGCGTTCCAGCACCGGTTCGGCTTCGACGGCGGGCCACGACTGTTCCAGCAAGTAACGCAGTTGAAAGCGCCGGGCGCAATCGACGTAATCGCCCAGGCTGGCCTGGCTGAATTGGAAGTTAGGTGGTAGGGGCATAGTGTCTCGGACGGAGTGACAAGATGACAGGATGACAGGATGATCCCTCACCGCAAGATCATCTTGTCGTCCCTTCATCCCTTCATCTTGTCATCTCTTCAGCGTGTCTTCCTCTTAATGACCCAGGTTTCAGGATGGTTGATCATGCCGACCAGAGTTCTGATGACTTCGCGATAGGTGGTGTATAACGCCGCAGCCTCGTCGCGTTTCAGGTATTTGCATTTCACAGCGAACTCCAGCCAGACCTGTGTCTCGGCAGCTTCGCCTTCCGAATCGGCGAGTTTGCTGATGAACATCGCTTCGTAGCGCCGCTTGCGCCACGCTTCAGCCAGGTTTGCGCACACTGAGCGCGACGACCGCCGCATCTGATCGGTCAGCGAGTATGTTTCTTCTTTTGGAAAAGACCTCGATAATTCAAAGATCTTCATCGCCGCTTCAAATGCCTTCTGATACACCACCAAATCCATGTGGTTCTCGATCTTGCCGGCCATGTTTCCTCCATGTAGAAAATGATGTCAGGGCGTCACACCGGACTGCACACAGTGGGTGCAAATTTCCCTTCATCGTGTCATCCCTTCATCTTGTCATCGGGTCAGATCCAGAGTTTTCCATGAACGTATACAACGCCAGAAACGGCGCGGCGGGCTGGCGCGGATTGTCGTCGCGGCTGCCGATGTTCCACGTCATAATCAGTTCGCGGGTGGCGCGCGTGATGCCAACGTACAGCAGGCGCAGGCGCTCTTCGACGTAGGCTAATCGCGCTTGTTCGGTCGCTACGCCGATCAAGTAGCCGCGCTGCTTCTGAATCGCTTCGACTTGCGCCACGGCTTCGGCCTCCAAATTCAGCCCGTCGCGGATGTACCACGTCTCGCCGCGATAGGTATCGTGACTTTCGTTCGACGGGAAATCGTAGTTGTTGACGCCCAGCAAATACACGCGATCCCATTCCAGCCCTTTGGCCTTGTGCATCGTGGCGACGGTGACCTGGCCGGGCTTGGCCGAGTAACCCAGATCGTCTTCGCCAAAGCCGATAAACTTCTGCTGGTTGCTCGCCACTCGATCGAGTTCGGCGGCGAGATCGGGCAAGCGGTAGTCGGGATGATCGTTGGCGATCTGACGCAGCACCACGGCGAGTTTATGCGCCAGCGCCGGAGTGCGCGCGGCTTCATCGAGATCGTCGGATTGATACAACTCCGGCGCGATCGTCAGGACGAGTTGATCGATCGGGAGTTGGCTGCTTGCTTCGAGCCAGTGCGTAATCGTGCGGCGGAAATCGATCAACTCCGATCGAACCGCCTGATCTTCACGGGCGGGTTTGTAATCGGCTAACCAATCGAGATCGGGGCGCGGCCACAAATACGCTTCGACTTTATCGCAGCGGCGCAGGCCATTCGTCACGGTCTTGTGCAAAGCCGAGAGCGCTTCGTCATCTTCGGTGTCGGTGTGGGTACGCAGTGTCTTGTACGCTTGCGCCAGCAGCGAACCGGACAGCGGCGCGGCGAGATAACGCAGAATGCTGCCCAGCGCGCGAGCGGCCGCGCGCGTCTTCGAAGTGCTGCGCAGCAAATCATCGTGCGGCAGTTGCGCCGCGTCCAACGCTTCGACGACTTTGAAGCCACGTTGATTGTCGGGCACGAGGACCGCGCAGGTGCGATCGGGCTGATCGGGCAGCCACCGCCCGATCGATTTCACGACCAGATCGAGTTCTTTCTCCGGCGATAACGCTTTGTCATACAACGTCACGGTGTAGTCGGGCAGATCGATCGGGTTGGGGGGCAGTTCGCCCTCCGGCACGATTTGAATTTGCTGATAACGAAAGGCGTTGAGGCGAACGCGTGGGCTGGGATGATCGCGCGTGGTCCACTCGACCAGTTGATTCGCCAACGCGATAATGCGCGGCGTC
The DNA here is from genome assembly GCA_016219235.1 of Chloroflexota bacterium. The sequence continues at coordinate 1,591 of JACRBO010000412.1, read as the reverse complement.
GAGCGGCCCGATCGATCCATCTCGACCGGCGTGACGCCCGCTTCGTTGAGGAAGTCGCGCAGAAAATTGATGTTAGACGTGGTGAACGTGGTGTTGATCGATTGATTGGGATCGCCCACGCGCACCCAGTTGCCGCGATCGGTGAGCAGGCGCAGAATCTTTTCCTGCAATTCGCTGGAATCCTGCGCTTCGTCTTCGAGGATGTAGGGCCAGCGGGCGCGCAGGCGCGCGAGCAGTTGCGGATCGGTTTGCAGGCCGGTGAGCGCCAGGCGAATCAGATCGTCGAAGTCTAGTCCCCCGCGATAGCGCAGGCCGCGCTCGTACTGATCGTAGATGTCCACGCACATCGCGCCGATGGCCCACGGGCCGGTGAACGCAGGCAGACCATCGCGCACGGCGGTGGGCGTGAGTTGCAAATCTTTGGCGCGGCGAATGAACGATCGGGCGAGGGCGGTCGCGAGTTCGGGCCACTTCTCGCGGGCTACGTACCGGCGGCGATTTTCATCGAGCGTGGGATCGACGAAGTCGTTGAAGAGATTGGGATTGGCCCGCAGCCAGTTGACGACCGTGTCGTTGAGAATCTGGGTCGAAACGCGGTCGTCAAGGATTTCAAAATCTTCGGGCAAGCCGAGCAGGGCAGGGCGCTCACGCAAGATGTCATGCGCCAGACCGTGCAGCGTGCGGACGCGATAGCCTACTTCCGGCAGCAGCGTTTTCTCGCCGCGCTGCATGAACTCTTTGATGCGGCGCGCGAAGTTATCGACGGCACTGTTGGCAAAGGTGACGATGAGGACTTCTTCATCGCTATGAATTTTTTCGGCGACAAGGCGCGCGGCCAGATACGACAGGATGTGCGTCTTGCCGCTGCCCGGCACGGCGCTGACGCCCAGATAGCCGCCGGCGTCGAGAAAATCGAGGATGGGGTGTTGATCTAGACGAGGGGCAAAATCTCTGTTGAGCAAAGAAGTCTGGTGTGCTACGACTGATGTATGTCCCGCTTTTCGTTTGAAGCGCGTGCCGACAAGGTGCGATTATTGGATAAAATACGCTTGCTTACTCCCCGCAACACTACAGCCGTAAAGATTATCAGCATGGCCGCAGTCGCGATAGGGATCAATAAAACAATAATTTGTGGAATTGGCTGTGGACCTAGGCTTGATATTGCGCCACTGAGATTAATGGTAGAATTCCATGTGTTGAATATCGTCTGGAGAAATGCGCCGAACATTGCCATGGCAATCAAAAAAACACCACCCCAAATAACAAATTGTGATGTATCGGCTAATGACCGTACATTTTGTCGCAAGTCGCCAATATCTCGCGAGTGGCGTTCCATAGTCTCATATACTTCTGGGAGGTGCCGCTCCATCCATTCGCTTATTGCATCGTCAGGTAATGAGCTAAATTCTACCTTGAACTGCTGCAGTTTTTCTTCGACGATTTCTGCGCTGGCTTCGTACTTTACCTCGTGAAATTGAATTCTAGCTATTCTCGTTCCAGGCTTTATACGGATAGGTAAATCTGATAGATTGTAAACGACTAAATATAACCTGCCCTCGTAAAGAGGATCGACATGGCCCCCTACCAGCAT
>JACRBO010000409.1 GCA_016219235.1 Chloroflexota bacterium | reverse complement strand
TTGATGCCCGTCAGGTTGCCCTCGTAATACATGATCTTCAGCGCCAGATCGGTCAGGAAACCCATATTCAGGCCGGTATCCTCGATCGAGCGCGGGGCGGGTGGTTCGTACATGAGAGCGGGCAGCGGTGTGCCCGACGGCGCTGCCGGGGCTGGGGATTCGCGTTGAATCATAAAACCTCCACAGTCGGAGTTGAAAAGGCGTGGCTTAACGGCATTATACCATAGGGGTTTTGCGTTTCTAAAAATGACACGGCGTTCAATTGACAAGCTCTGTGAGTTATTGTACACTCGCCATACCTATATTCGCCTTCGTGATCGGGTTGCCGACGGCAACCAACAATGTCACGGAGTACCCAAACCAAGGAGACAGCACCATGTATCAGTCGATAACGATCGTTGGCAACCTCGGTAGAGACCCCGAAATGCGCTATACCCCCTCAGGCACACCCGTTACCAGCATGAACGTCGCCACCAATCGCAAGTACACCGGCAGCGACGGTCAATTGGTCAAAGAAACCACCTGGTTTCGGGTGTCGGTGTTCGGCAAGCAGGCCGAAGCGTGCGCCCAGTATCTGAAGAAGGGCAGCACCGTGCTGGTGGAAGGCCGCTTGCAAAGCGACCTGAAGACCGGCGGGCCTAAGACGTTTACCCGCCAGGATGGCACGCTGGGCACATCGTTTGAAATCGCTGCCAACACCGTGCGTTTCATGAGCGGTCGCGAGGGCGGCGCAGCCCCCGCCGCAGGCGGCGCGGCGAGCGGCGGCCTGGACGATATTCCGGTCGGCAATGAGGAAGAGATTCCCTTTTAACTAGCTGCGCGTGTGCCGGTTGAGTGTCGATGTTAAGCCGCTTCGCCGCCAACCGGCCGCCGAATCGATGAACCTCAACAGCCGTCTGCGCGCATCGCCGTAGGCGGCTGATTGCTTAGGAGAACACGCATGAGCACTCCGCCCGCACCGACCGGCCCCACGCCGATCAATATCGAAATCCCCAACGACCTGCAGGTGCGCTATGCCAACTTCGCGTTGATCATGCACACGCCGTCGGAGATCATTCTCAACTTCACCAGCGTGTTGCCCGGCATGACCTCGGCCAAGATCGATACGCGCGTCGTGATGACGCCGATGCACGCCAAGATGATGTTAAGCGCGCTGTCGGATAACCTGCAAAAGTACGAGGCGCAATTCGGCGAGATCAAACTTCCGACCGGCGGCGCCGGCCTCGCCGAACAGTTTTTCAGCCACGGCAAGCCATTGGGCTAATTGAGTGATTCGTCATTCCCGCGTGCTTCTGGCGGGAATCCAGCTGTCATTCAATTTGGATGTCTGACAGAAGCGTTCGGGCATGACGATTGAGTAGCACTATAAAGGACACCATGGACAACCTCGACACCATCATCGAAAAAATCCGCTCAACCTTCACCACGCGCAATGCCACGCGCGATCTCACGCTGAATCGTTCGCGCGAACTCATTCGCTACTGCTCGTTGACGATCCGCGCCGTGCATCGCGAAGAGTTCGACGAAGCAAGCAAGTTGCTGGCAACCGCCCGACAGGCCGCGGCGGCGATGAAGGCCGACATCGAACAGCATCCCGCTCTGTATTACACCGGCTATACGCAGGACTCGCTGAAAGAATTGACCGAAGCCTGTGTGGTCTTCGCCATCGTGCGCGGTGAGCCAATCCCGTCGCCGGACGATATCGAAGTGGACGAGGCGGCTTACCTCAACGGGCTGGCGGAAGCGGCCAGCGAACTGCGCCGCCGCTGCCTCGATCTGATCAGGCGCGACCGCGTGGCCGAGGCCGAGCGCATGTTGACGGCGATGGACGACATCTATGCTCAACTCGTCACGATCGATTTCCCCGATGCGTTGACGGGCGGGCTGCGTCGCACCACGGACACGCTGCGCGCCGTTCTCGAACGCACCCGCGGCGACCTCACCACGACGCTTCAGCAGGAGAAGTTGCAGAAGGCGTTGAATGAGATGGAGCGGCGAGTCGTTGGGTAAACCGGTCAACTGGTAATTGGTCGATTGGTAATCGGTAACTGGTCAACCGGTTACCGATTGACCAGTTACCGATTACCAATCACCATGCCTGATCGAATCATCCGCGCCAGCGAGATAGGCCAATACGACTACTGCGCCAAAGCGTGGTGGCTGGGCAGCGTCGAGGGTGTGCCGCCCTCGAACGTGCGCGAGTTGCAGGCTGGAACCGCTGCGCATGCGCAGCATGGTCGGCAGGTCAACCGGGCCGCGCGGGTGCAGCAGATCGCGATCGGGTTGTTGGTACTGGGCGTGATTCTGCTGGCATTGTTTGTGATCAGCAGCGGGTTCTAATCAGGATGCACGATGCAGGAGGCAAGATGCAGGCGGCGGCGGCATGACTTACGAGGATTGGCTAAAGTCGGTACCTGAGAATTTGAAACTAGCTGCTTTGTGGCAGTTCAAAGTGCACCCCAGGACACTGCTCGACGAAATCATCAGCGCCCTGGTCGGCGCAGCCGCCTATCAAAAGCGCCAACCAAAACGCAAGTCATAGTCCTGCATCGTGCATCCTGCATCACGTTGGCCATGCTTGCCATTCTTGCGATCCTCGTCATCCTCATCGGCTTTCTGATCTTAAGCCAGGGCCGCCGCATGCAGATCGAAACGGGCCTGCCGAGCGGACGCGTTGTGTACGCGGATACCGGCGCGTGGAAGACAGTGGAACGCCCGCTGTTTTCGGCGCTGCATCAACTGGCCGGCAAGCCGGATTACGTGGTGAAGCAGGGCCGGCAGACCATTCCGATTGAAGTGAAATCGGGCAGCGCTCCCGGCGATGGGCCGCGCCGAAGTCACTTGCTGCAACTGGCGGCTTATTGCCTCCTGATCGAAGAGCACTATCAGCAGCGTCCGGAATACGGTATCATCAAGTATGCCGATCGGACTTTTGAGATCGACTATACGCCCGCGCTGGAAACGGCGCTGCTGGATGTGCTGGATTCGATGCGGGCGAATCTGGATGAGGGCGAGGCGGCGCGTTCGCATGACGAGCCGGGCCGTTGTCTTCATTGTGGCTATCGTCACGCGTGCGATGAACGTTTAGCATGAATGATCATCCGTCCGTCAATGTCCACGATCAATTGCGCGCGGCCCGTCAATCACGCGCGCCACAGCGTGATCAAATCCGGCCTGGCCGCATGCTGCTGCTGAGTCATCCGCGTTTGAGTGCGGCGCGCACGTTGGCGGCTGAGATGTCGGAGCAGTTGAGCGCGTGGCAGATCGCAGTCGATCATTTCGCCGCTGGCGACGAGCAATCGATCGATTTCAGCCAATATGATCTGGTCGTGGCGCTGGGCGGCGATGGCTGGATGCTGCGCGCAGGGCGCATAACGGCCGAAGCCGGCGTGCCCGTGCTGGGCGTCAATCTGGGGCGATTGGGCTTTCTGGCCGAAGTGCAGCCCGCTGAATGGCGCAGCGTTTTTGAACGAGTGCGCGATGGCGATTATTGGATCGAGCAGCGGCTGATGCTGCACACCGATCTGTGGCGCGGCGATCAACATCGGCTGGCGTTTGAGGTGCTGAACGAAGTGGTCATTAGCCGGGGCGCGGTGGTGCGGCCGGTCCGATTGGAGACACACATCGATGGCGGTTTGCTGACCACGTACGTGGCCGACGGCTTGATCATCTCGACGCCGACGGGCAGCACGGCGTATG
>JACRBO010000035.1 GCA_016219235.1 Chloroflexota bacterium | reverse complement strand
TGCGTCCGCCATGCTCGCCTGCACCGGGGCCGAGTTCGACGAGCCAATCGGACGCTTCCATCGTGTCTTCATCGTGCTCGACGACAAGGACGCTGTTGCCCAGATCGCGAATCGATAGCAGCGTCTTGATCAGACGGGCCTGATCGCGCGGATGCAGGCCGATGCTGGGTTCGTCCAACACGTACAGCACGCCCGTGAGACGCGAGCCAATTTGAGTGGCCAGACGAATGCGCTGCGCTTCGCCACCCGAGAGAGTGGCCGTGGTTCGATTGAGCGTGAGATAATCCAGGCCCACATCCACCATGAATTGCAGGCGCGAGTTGACCTCTTTCAGAATCTGTTTGGCAATCGTCATCTGGCGCGGGGTCAACGCATCCTGAGCGGAACGCAGTGCTGTCGAAGGATAAGTTGACCCTTGAGCCGCTTCCTGCCCATGCCCGCCGCTGCGCGGCGGTGGGCCGCCTGGCGTCGACTTCACTCCGTTGCGCTCTGGACGCTTGCTGCCGTTTTCGCGCAGGGACTTGACCCACTCCAGCGCATGCACCACCGGCATCGACGTGATGGCCTGAATGTTTTGTCCGCCGACGGTCACGGCCAACACGGCTGGCTTCAGGCGTTTGCCCTGACAGGTGGGGCAGGGCACTTGCGCCATATAGCCTTCGATCTTGCTGCGAATGTAATCGCTGGTCGATTCGAGATAGCGGCGGCGCAAGTTGTTGATGATGCCTTCGAACGTGGTGGAATAGATGCGCTGGTCGCCGGTGCGGTTCTGATAGCGCACGGGAATCTTCTCGTCGCCGCTGCCGTACAGAATGACGTCACGCTGCGCGGACGACAGCGTCTTCCATGGGGCGTCCATATCGATCTTGAAGTAAGCGCACGTCGCGCGCAGCAGTTGGAAATAGTACGTGTCGTCGTTGCTGCGATTCTCGGTGTTCCATTCCATCGCCGCGATGGCGCTGCCGTTGAGCGAGCGATCGGCGTTGGGCACGATGAGTTCGGGATCGATCTCAAGTTTCGTGCCCAGACCCTGGCACGTTTCGCACGCGCCGTGCGGCGAGTTGAACGAGAACGTGCGCGGCTCGATTTCGGGTAACGACGTGCCATCGTAAGCACAGGCAAAACGTTCGGAGTAGAGATGATCGATCGGTTCCTTGTCGGTGACATCGTTGATGATGACCGTGCCATCGCCCAGGCGCAGCGCCGTTTCGATCGAGTCCGCTAATCGGCTGCGCTCCAGATCGGGCTTGATCACCAACCGATCGACCACGGCCTCGATCGAGTGATTCTTGTAGCGATCGAGTTCGATGGTGTCGTTGACGTCGTAGATCGTGCCATCGACGCGCACACGCACGTAACCGGCCTTGCGGATGTCCTCGAAGACCTGTTGATGATGACCCTTGCGATCTTTGATCAACGGCGCAAGGACCTGAATGCGGCGACCTTCGGGCATGGCCGAGACTAAGTCGATGATCTGATCCGGTGTCTGCATTTGCACTTCGCGGCCACAGACCGGGCAGTGGGGCGTGCCGACGCGCGCGTACAGCAAGCGCAGGTAGTCATAGATTTCCGTGGTCGTGCCGACGGTCGATCGAGGATTGCTGCTGGCCCCGCGTTGATCGATCGAGACGGCGGGACTCAGCCCTTCGATCTGATCGACGTCGGGCTTTTCCATCTGGCCCAGGAATTGTCGCGCGTAGGCGGACAGCGATTCGACGTAGCGGCGTTGGCCTTCCGCAAAGATCGTGTCGAAGGCCAGCGACGATTTGCCGCTGCCGCTGAGGCCGGTGATGACCACCAGCTGGTTGCGCGGAATATCGACGTTGATGTTCTTGAGGTTGTGCGTGCGCGCGCCACGCACGGTGATTTTATCGACAGGCATGATCGAGTCCTGAAAGTTTTGTGGGGGTGCAATCGGTGATTATAGCACGCCGAAATGAGCCGGGGGCGTTTTCTAATGTGGTGTTCTACTCGTTGGCGTGGTGTTATAATCTGCGCACAAGCGGGTCTCACGCAAAGCCGCAAAGAAGCAAAGAAAAGCAAGAAACTGCTGTCCTGACGCTAGATTGGTGAGAGGTTCCATGACCGAGAATGAGATTGCCCAAATCATTGTCGATGTGGCCTACAAGATTCATGTGCAGTATGGACCAGGGTTGCTCGAATCGGCTTATCAAGCCTTGATGGTTTATGAGTTGCGCAAGCGCGGACTAAAGGTCGAAGCCGAAAAGCCGATCTTGTTGATACATGATGGCGTTGAAATGGGTGTCGGTTATCGCGCTGACCTGCTCGTGGAAGACAAGGTGATGGTTGAGCTCAAGTCGGTCGAGGAAGTCCCAAGAGTTTACAAGAAGCAACTGCGAACCTATCTCAAGGTTGCAGACCTACGGCTGGGCTTGTTGATCAATTTTGGTGCGATGTTGATCAAAGACGGCGTCTTTCGCATCGCCAATGGAATGCCGGAATAAAGCTCACGCAAAGTGGCAGAGGGGCAAAGAAAAACAAAAGCAATGCAGACCAACATGCGCCAGTGTGGTCAGAACAAGTTGGACCGCGCAAGGAGCAGATCGATACAGAAGCGTGAAAACTTTGCTTCTTTGCGGCTTTGCGTGAGATAAATTGGAAAGGTGCTGTGATAAGCCTGTTCAGCGGCATTTGACGCTGATTTCTCCCGGTGCTATACTCTCGCCCATTCACAGGCGAGTGCGACGCTGCTGCGTTAGGCACTCGCCTTTTTGTTGTCTCAAGCACGAGCGATCCATGAACGAACCCGTGCTGGTCCTCAATCGTAACTATGAGCCGCTGCACGTCTGCAACACGCGGCGGGCCGTCGGCCTGATCATGGTCGGCAAAGCCGAGATCGTCGAGAACGGTCGCGGGCATATCCGCACGGTCAACGCCCTGTTCCCGCGTCCCAGCGTCATCCGCTTGAACCACCTCGTCAAACGGCCTCATCCGCGCGTCAAGCTCTCCAAACGCGAGGTCTTTCGCCGCGACAACTATCGCTGCCAGTACTGCGGGCAGGACAGCGCGCACCTCACCATCGATCACGTCGTGCCGCGCCGAGCGGGCGGCGGCTATGCGTGGACCAACCTCGTGGCCGCGTGCCCGGCCTGCAATCGCCGCAAGGGCAGCCGCCCCCTGTCCGACGCGCACATGCATTTGCTGCGCCCGCCCTTCGAACCCACGGCTTCTGCGGCGTATCTATTTGGCCGCCACGTGCAGCACTACCACGAGTGGGGACGGTATTTGGACGGGTGGTAGGGGCGTCGATCACCAATCGGGCGGGCGTGCGATCTGCGTCGTGCAATTCTCCCTCAATGCGACTATAATCGGAATCGGTAATCGGTAACCGGTCAACTGGTAACCGGTCAATCGGTCAACCGGTTGATTCGCTTAATCGCAGATTCGCTGACTCACGTTCATGTCGACGCCCAAATCGAAACGTCCTATTTCGCCGCTGGAATTTGTGCTCATCACGCTGGGACTTGGCCTGGCGGTACTGGTTGGTCTGCAGTTGCTCCTGGGGCAAGTGGTGCAGCATGCCGCTACGTCGGTCGCCGCGCAGATTATTCCCACCATTACCGATACGATCGAGGCCACCGCGACGAGTACGCCGCTCGCGCTGCCGTCGACCGATACTTCAACACCGCGGCCCACACCCAATGTGCCGCCTACATGGACGCCGACCGCCACGTGGACGCCGCGCCCGACCCGCACCTCAACACCCACCGAAACGCCCACGCCGACGGCGACGTCCAAACCGCCGCTGCCCGGCCTGCGCCCCACCGTCACGCTGTCGTATGCCGAGATCATCTCTGGCACTGAATTTCTCGGCGGCCCGGCGGGTGTACCCACGCCCGTGCCTGTTCTGGATTTGCCACCGCAGACAATCAACATTGCCCTGCTGGGCAGTGACAAACGGCCTGGCAGCACCGGCTGGCGCACCGATGTGATCATTGTCGCCAGCATTAACCCGGAGATTCCGTCCATCAACCTGTTTAGCATTCCGCGCGACACGTGGGTATACATTCCCAACTGGCGTTACACGCGCATCAACCTGGCCGACTCGCACGGCGAGGTCAACAACTTTCCGGGCGGCGGGCCTGGCCTGGTAGCCGAAACGCTGCAATACAACTTTGGCATTCCGATTCAATATTACGCCCGCGTCGATTTCGACGGCTTCAAAACATTGATCGATGCGGTGGGCGGCGTGGACATCACCGCCGATTGCCCGTTGTATGACATCTTTCCCGATAATCCACCTGGCGTCACGGACATCGGTTATACGGAGATCACGGGCACGATCGATATTCCGGTGGCGGGCATCTATCATCTCGACGGCAAGCACGCCCTGTGGTATGCGCGCTCGCGCAAGACTACCAGCGACTTCGATCGGTCGCGGCGGCAGCAGCGCGTGCTGCGCGGCATCTGGAACGGCGTGCAGGCGCAGGGTATCATCGGCCAGCTGCCCAACCTGTGGGATCAACTGGTCAATACGGTGCAGACCGATCTGAATCTGAACGATGTGCTGTATCTGGCCGGCCTGGGCACGCAGATCGATCGCGCGCGCATCAAAAACAGTTTCCTCGACGGCCAGAACGCGCATCGTTTTACCAGCGTCGAAGGCGCCAGCGTCTTCTATTTCACTTATGAAGAAATCTCGCAGACGTTGAGGTCGGCCTTTGAGCCGCAGAACCTCAATCGGGCGGGGCAGCCGTCTGCCGTGGTCGAAGTGTTGAATGGCACGGGCAATGCGAATTGGGACGCGGTCGCGACTGATCGCTTAAACTGGTACGGCTA
>JACRBO010000420.1 GCA_016219235.1 Chloroflexota bacterium | reverse complement strand
GTTGTACACGAAGCGCACACCCTGCTTCTCGGCAATGGCGACCAGACTCTCGATCACGCGATACAGGCCGCCCATCGGAAACCACACGCCATCGCACAGCTCGGTGTATTGCAGCAGCGAATACGTCGCCAGCGCATCGAAGGGGCTGACGCCCAGATACATGTTCTGGAAAGTGAACGCGGCCTTCAAATGCGGATCGTCGAAGTAGTGGCCGACGTTGGCGTAGTGCTTGCGCAGCGCCTTGAGTTTGAACAACAGCGGCAGATTCGCCGGGCTGAAGTATTCGAAAATATTGCGGAAGTTGCGACCCACAAAATGCTTCAGCGACTCGTGATAATTCGTCTCGCCTTCGACCAGATAGCGCAGCAAACCGCCGAAGCTGCCCGGCTCGATCGCTTCGAGTTGATCCTGCATTGCCTTCAGGTCGTTGGTCAATGACAACGTCACGCCGTCGTCGAAGCGAATACGATACGTGGGATCGATGCGGCGCAGATCAAGGTGATCCTCCATCCGCTCGCCTAGATCGGCGTAGGTTTCGGCGAACACCTCCGGCATCAGGAACAACGTCGGCCCGATGTCGAAGCGGTGGCCGTCACGCACGAGTTGATCGCAGCGGCCGCCGGGCCGGGCGTTCTTCTCCAGCACGGTGACGCTATAGCCGGCGCGGGCTAACCGCGCCGCGGTGGCGATGCCGCCGATACCGGCGCCGATGACGAGCGCGGTTGACTTCACAGACATGGTTGACTCCTAACTGTTTTCACGCCGCCACGCCCTGAATTGGCGATGGCCGGTTTTGATCTTGATTGCGGCATTGCTCAACACGCCTCGAAGTTTGTCGGCGGCATGCTCGTACACTGCCTGCAAGAACGGGCGCGGCGGCATATTCGCGATGATCAGCGCCGTGTCCGCTATCGACGACGCTTCATCCAAAAACCGGAAGATGCGGCCAACGGGATTGCGCCGGAATAGTAGCCCGAAGATCGACTTGATCATGGCGCCGCGCTCGCGCATCAGGTGCAACAACAGCGCATCGCACAGCCGAAAGAAGCCCGAATCAGCGGGCACGTTGAACGGTTGTCCGGTGTCGATGAGCGATTGCACGATCGCGGCTGAGTCGTGCTGGATGCGGGTGAAGGCATACCCCGTCGAAGCTTTGACCCGCCCACCCGCCGTGCCGATGGTCATGATGCGTGAGCACGCGCTGGCGCGGCGCGGAAAAGATCGCTCGGTCAACGGGCTGACGCCGCCCTCTTCTTCGAGGATGCGATAGTCACGCAAATTCAGCGTGTTTTCAACGTAGTGCTTCAGCGTCGATTCGAGTTGATGATGGCTGAGCGCCACAAATTCGATCAAGGCATTGCGCCTGGATAGCGGCAGCACATAGCAGAAGCGCAGTTCATTGCGTTGCGGGCCACCTGGTGGGACACGAAAGTCAAACATCGTCGCAGCGGTGGGATCGAATGCGTCGTCGGGCGTTTCGATGAACCAGCCGGTGAAGTGCTGATACAACGCGGCTTCGTTTGCGGGATCATTCTTGAATGCGGCCACTTTGAAACGGCTGTCGAACACCCAGCGGCCAAAGTACGACTGTCCTTCGACTGAGACGGACGCACCCTCAGCCGTTGCTTCGACCCGATCGGCTGCGCCTTTCAACCAGGTGATAGTCGGGTGAGCGGCCAACGCCTCGCGCACGTGCCGATAGAAATCGAGGCTGCGGATCATCTGATACCGGTACGCGCCCAGATCGATCGAGCGCTGTTCGTGCTCGTCGATGATGCGAATCTGATCCCACGAACGATGAATGATCTCATCGAAGGGCGTGGGTCGATCGGACCAGTAGCAGAACGTGCGATCGTTGCGGTCTTTGTCGTCCGGCTCGACGATCAAGAGCGAGCGAGCGGCCAGCGGGCTGTGAATCAAATGATAAGCCAGGCTCAGACCGGCCAGGCCGCCGCCCAGGATAATGTAGTCGTAGTGAGTGCTCATCGGGTCTGCCACCAGATAGCCGGCAGTTTGCTCAATTTGCGCGCGCCGCTCACCTGCGCCCGGCGCGAAAAAACGTCGTAGTCGTGGGCTTCGATGTCGTCGAGGATGGCGCGATAAAGACCGGCGGCTGCGGCTACCGCGAAACGCCCGTCTTTGTTCAGCAACGCGATGCCGGGCCAGGCTTCAGCATACAGACAGCGATTGCGCTCGATCTGAAAGCGCATGAAGTTGCGCCAGCGATCGTCGATGCGGCCCGCCGCGAGATCGGCCTCGCTCAAATCGAAAGCGGCCAATTCGTCAGCGGGCAAATACACGCGCCCGGCGCGCCAGTCTTCGGCCACATCGCGCAGGATGTTGGTGAGCTGCAAAGCGACGCCAAGTTTGATCGCGTAGGGGATGGCTTCCGGCCCGCTGAAGCCGATGATGTGCATGCTCATCAGACCCACCGTCGAAGCCACGCCATACGCATACGCGGCTAAATCATCGAAGGTCTGATAGTGTTGCTGCGTGAGGTCGCGCGCCACGCCGTCGATCAACTGCTCGGCGTAGCGGACGGGAATGCGATAGCGCGTGCGTGCGTCCGCCCAGGCCACGGCCACCCGATCGGTGTGGGGCGGGTTCAGCATGAGCGACTGCTGACGCCAGCGGGCCAGTTCCTGCTTGGCGTCGCAGCCGTGGCAATCGACAATGTCATCGGTGACGCGGCAGAAGGCATAGAGCGCGCGCATCGCACGGCGCTTGTCAGCAGACAAGAACTTCGAGGCGAGGTAGAACGATCGGCTGTGCTGTGCGGTGATCGCTTCGCATTGCGCGTAAGCGCGATCCAGCAGGGATCGATCGCAGGCCGGACCAGTAGCGGCGACGTGCGCGGCCATCGATTGCCACGCTTCGTGCGCCAGCATCAGCAGCGTGTGTTCCCAGGTATGCGGTGGTAGTGTCGTCATCCAGCCTCACGTTTAGTGCCCCCGCACACGTGTCTAGATTATCAGGATTGCAGCGCAGCGTCATCCAACGAAAGACCGAACAGCCTGAGGCCATCGGTCGGATGAAACGAGCTGCCTGGCAGCCAGGCTGGTTCTATTATGGCGCGACGTTGGCTGGCCGTCCTGACGGGGAGACGCCACCTGGAGGCCCGGAATCTGACGGGGGGCGCGTCAGAGCCGTCTAAACCGAGCCGCGGCGAGGTCGATGTCACTTCAACTGTACTCCCTATCGAAGCGGCTGGTCCTTCAGCGCGAGAGGATTATTCGTTACTTATACCCCTCGGCCTGAATGGTAAACAATTTGGCGTACATGCCAGCCTTCGCCAGCAGTTCGACATGCGTGCCCATCTCGGTGATCGCCCCGTCTTCCAGCACGATGATGCGATCGGCCATGCGCACTGTGCTGAAGCGGTGGCTAATCAGGATGGCGATCTTGTTATCAGTGAGTTCGCGGAAACGTTGAAATACAGCGTATTCGTTCAAGGCATCCAGCGCCGCGGTCGGTTCATCCAATACCAATACTTCAGCCTCACGCATGAAGGCGCGCGCCAGTGCGATCTTCTGCCACTCGCCCCCTGATAGATCATTGCCGCGCTCAAACCATTTGCCCAACATTGTGTCGTAACCCTGCGGCAGACCAGTGATGGTCGCATGTGCGCCTGATCGGGTTGCCGAGTCGATAATCCGAGGTTCATTCTCCAATTGATCAATTTGACCGAAACCGACATTCTCACGAGCGGGCAAATGATACCGCACAAAATCCTGGAAGATCACGCCAAGCCGTTTTTGCAGGTCTTTTGGCTCTACTTCGCGCAGATCGATGCCGTCGATCAACACCTGGCCTTCAGTCGGATCGTACAGGCGCGTCAGCAGCTTCACCAGCGTCGTCTTGCCTGCGCCGTTCGCGCCGACCAATGCGATCTTCTCGCCGGGACAGATGGTGAGGTTCACGTTCCGCAGAGCGTAATCCTCCCGATCGGCATACTTGAACGACACGTTCTTGAACTCCACACCGCGCTCGATTTTGGCGGGCAGTTCGATCGGGTGAGCCGACACCGGCATGAGCGGCTTCAAATCAAGAAAGGCGAAGAGGTTGCTCATAAACAGCGCGTTTTCGTAGAGATCACTCAAGCCAAAGAACAGGCTTTCAAAAATGTTCTGGCTTTGCCGGAAGATCGATAGATACAGCGTCATATCGCCCAACGTGATCGCGCCGCCGATCGCACGGAAGACGATCCAGCCATAGGCAAAGTAGTAACTGAGCGTCGCCAGCAGGCCCCAGCTAAACGAGGCGAAACTGCGCTTCTGCGCCAGCGCCTGATCTTCGCGCATGAACTTCCAGAACAGGTCGGCGTAGCGGCCCAGCAGCGGCTCGCCTAGCCCGAAGAGTTTCACCTCTTTCACGCTGCTGTCGACGGTGAGCAAATATTCCAGATAGTTGAGTTTGCGGGCTTCAGGCGCGCGCCACGACAACAATCGAAAGTTGAGCTGCGCATACTTTGACTGGGCGATAAAAGCGGGCAGCGTCGCGCCGAACAGGATCAGCGCCAGCAGCGCGTTGAAGCGGAACAGCAAGGCCGCGAACGACAGCAGCGTGATGGTGTTCTGCACGAAGTAGAAGCCGTTGTTCATGATCTGCAGCGCGCGCCAGTCGGCTTCGCGGCGGGCATTTTGCAGCTTGTCATAGAAGTCGGCGTTCTCGAAGTGCGACAGATCGAGCGACAACGCTTTGCGGATGAGGCGCGTGTTCAGCGAGAAGTTCAGGCGCGCGTGCAGGATGTGCTCCGTCAACGAGCGGCCTTGAGCGATGCCCGCCTGCGCCAGAATCAAGGCGAACTCAACGGCCAGATAGGGCAGCACCAGCGTCAGTCCGGCGTTCGCGTCAACGCCCGCATTGATCGAACTCACCACCGAATCGATGATGAGTTTGCCCACCCACGCCTGCGCGGCGGGGATCAACGCACCGCCGATAGTCAACGTCGCCATCATCAACGTGGCGACGCGATGCGCCGCCCACACCAGGCGAAAGGCCGCCGGGATGTTCGCGGCGGCCTGCTTCAGACTTTGCCGATCGGGTCGTTTGGAATCGTTAGCCAATCAATGACCTCCAGGTAAGGGTTCATGTCAATTATGCCTGATGATGATGGCCTTGTCTATAACCCGCCCCAACACCCCGCGCTTGCGAACCTGCGCAAGCAGTGATATAAAGAGGCACCGTCGCCGGTTGCTATTCACCGAGTACTTCAGCTGAACAGTATGCGCAAAATACCATGGCTCGCGGTCATCTATACGGTGCTGTTGGCGTTGCCGTTTACGATCCTGGCAGTGAGTGTGCTGGTGTACCTGACCGATTACACGATCGGTCTTGGCGGCGCGATAACGGGCGTCGTCCACTGGGATCGACTGGCCGTGGAAGGTTCGGCGCGCTGGCCGGAGTTGGCCGGGATGGTGGCCGGCCAGTTGGTGATCCTGGGAATTCTGCTGATCGTGCGCCGCGACAAACGCCATGACGAAGACAGTCTGGTGGACCTGGCCGAACAAAATCGCACCCTGGCCAAACGCCACGAATTGGGCCACAAATCGCCCCCGAATCGATCTTAACGCCTTAAGTCACGAATGGCGGCTCAACATCACCGGGCCGGCATACCGATCCGCGCGCTGGCGTTGTGCGGGTACACGGAGACGCAATGACCGCACCTTCATCGGACATTCAGCCCGATGCAATTGTAGATTCCTTCCGCGCGGCGTGGCAAGCTAAAGCCGCGTTGCCGCCCAGACCCATCGCCACACCCGCTTATCGCCGTCGAGTTGGCCTGTTGCTGGGTATCGCGATCGCCGTGATGTATGGCTTCGTCTCGCAAGTCATCAACAAGTTAGCCATGCCAGATGTGCCCTTCAGCCAACATCCGATCGGCCTGATCGGCAACCTGGTGATCATCGTGATCAGCGGGGTGGCGATTGGTCTGGTGTGCGCGGCCCCCGAACGATCCAGCAACGGCGTCGTGCGCGCCAGTGCAGTGGTGGTGCTGGCCGTCATCGCTCAAGCGCTCGCCGCGTATGCAGCCTTCTCAGATCCTCTTCCGCCAGCGCTCGTGGCGGCAATTGGGATCGGTCTGCTCTATATCACCGCGCTGCCGGCCATGATGCTGCTGCGCCTGGCGATCGACAACCAGACCGAAGCACTGGATAAGCCGGTATGGGCATGGGAACGGATTCGTATTCCGTTGGGCATTCTGGCGCTGGTCAGCGTGGCGGGCGCATTTGCGATTTACCCGCAGCACGTCCAAACGGGCTTTGTCGATCTACAGGCATTGATTCAGTCCGGCCTTGCTGTTCGCGATCCAGCCGACCTGCCATCCGCCCTGAGCGAGGAGAACAACGTCGGCGGCTTTCTGGATTTTGCTACCGCCGATTACACGCTGGAGCAGAGTTTGGATTTTGATCTGCGGAGCGACCTGACATTTGAGGATGAAGTGGGCAATGCCATCATCGTGGCGCGTTTCAAGCGCGGCGCAATTCTGGCCTGCGCTTACAGCCCGACGGGCGATCGCTTGCGCTGCAAGAGTTATCTCACCGCCGCGTTTTTTCAGCGCACCGGCTGATGGATGGAGTAGGCCGGCGATCAACACAGAAGACCTGTCAGGTTTTAGAAACCTGACAGGTCTTTTTGCCTGCCCCGCAAAACGGGACTCTTGAACGATTGCATTTCGTTTGCACACTAAAATGACGTGCCTGTTCGGGGCGTCTTTCTTATACTGATAGTTCTCTCTACAGTCATGTGGTTATGCGAGTTGTCGCGTCGTTGAATTCGTGAGATAATCTGAAATCAACTATATAGAAGCCACAAGAATTCGCCGTAGCAGTCAAATCCGACAGCGGATAAAACGTTTGTTCTTCGGTTATCTATGCAATCCGCAGAAAATGCCTATTGCGTTCTAATATCACCTGTGATATTATGAATAAGAAAAAGTTGCGCAAACTAAAAAAACAACTCGCACGGCTACGTAGCCGCGTTGCAAACCTCCGCAGTCAAGAATTGGTCAGGTTTGCTGAGCAATTAGGCAGGACAAGAAGTGTACGCGGCAAAGAGCCTAACTACGTCAGCGAAGATTTGCCTTATAGCCGACCTATAAGTATCCCCAATCACCCCGGTAGCCTAAACAAGTATACGGCAGGTAATATCTTGGACTCTTTTGAAGAGGATATTATTGCATTTGAAGAAAGCCTCCCCGACGGCCAAGGAGACGAAGCATGACCACGAAATCAAGTGACTATCTTACGAAGCCCTATTCAAGAATTCTCATCCCTGATGACACTGGAACGTACGCTGCTGAAATCTTAGAGTTCCCTGGATGTTTCGCCGAAGGCACTACACCGGATGAAGCGATGCGACACTTAGAAGAAGCGGCCGAATCTTGGATTGAGGTATGCCTGGAACGGGGTCTTGACATTCCAGAACCCGCCATGAATCAAGGTTACAACGGCAAGATTGCTCTTAGACTACCAAGAAGTCTTCATCGCCAAGCCGCTCGAATGGCTGAGAGGGATGGCACGAGCCTGAATCAATTCCTTGTAACTGCAATTGCAGCAAGACTTGGTGCTGAGGATTTCTACACACGTCTTGTGGAAAGATTTGAATTTCGAATGGCAACAACAGCAGCGAATATGGTGCTTAGCATGAAAATTCCACAATTCCGCAAGTCTTCTGTGCCGTTGCTCGACACGATCGTTTTACCAAGTTCGTCAGTATTCGGCGAGGGTTCTACTGCGTACAAGGCTCAAGCAGAGGTAATGTAAAATGGCTGAATCACAGAACTTTGTATTTAATCATCGCGAAATTGCTGCCGCTTTAGTAAAGCAGCAAGGCATCCACGAAGGTCTGTGGGGCATTTATATTGAGTTTGGTATTGCGGGAATCAACGTCGATCAAGGCGCTGGTGACGGCAAGAACTTGGTGCCGGCTGCAATTGTTCCGGTGCTTAAGATAGGCGTTCAGCGGTTTCCGGAAGCGAACAACCTTACAGTTGATGCTGCACAGGTCAATCCAGAGACACCGCGTCTTACATCGCCTATACGCAAGAAGACTGACAAGAAAAGAACTTCGACGAAATAAGGGCATGCCCGATTCATGATACCCGGTTGGCAACACATGTCCGCATTAAAGCTTCTACACTGTATACAGCATAGACACAATTGACGTAACAGGGGTCGGAGGTTCAAACCCTCTCACCTTGACGTCCAACCGCCCATGAGGTTTCCCCTCGCGGGCGGTTCTCATTTCCCCTTGTGCCTCACCCGCGAAGCGTCCACTCTCCTGACGACGGGTCTGGTTTCTATTGTCACAGCGATTCACTGCCGTCGTCAGGAGAGGGGCACTCGGCGTCGATCCGACTTGATCCTGGCGGGGGTGAGGCATCATCACGGGCTGCACTCCGGCGCTTGCCACGCCGGATGAGCCGTCTTCCACGCAGCGATCGTTTGCTCCATTTTTCCGACCGCCGCCTGCCACGCCGCATCAGCCTCGCGCACGCCCAGGGCGATCTCCTGCAACATCGTATCCACCAGGCCCGGCTGGCCGAAGACTTCCCACGCCCAGCGCGGGGCCTGATCCGAGCGTTGGAATTGACCCGCCCGCATCGACCCCATGTTCATGGCCGGATGATTGGTGAACGCGGCCCACTCGTAAAACGAGCGGATCCAATCGGCATGGCGCTGCACGTAATCCGAAGCAGCGTCGAGCGCCACGGCGCGGACCGACTCCAGCGGCGGAATCATGTGGCCGGGCAGCGTCATATCGTAGCGCAAGAGCCGGTCGCCGCTGATCAGCCATTGCAAAAACGCTTTGGCTTCAGCCTGATTCTTCGTCCCGGCGGCGATGGCAAATCGACTCCACACGCCCAGCGTCACCTGCTGATCGCCGAAGGGTGGAAAGATAACGGTGACATTGTCGGCCAGTTCAGGATTCGACGCGTGCAGCTGCACGCCCAGGCGGCCGCCGTACATCGCCATCGCCACGCGGCCGTTCAGAAACGAATCGATCTGTTCGCGATAGCCCCACGTGGTGTAACCGGGCGGCGCATATTGTGCGAGGTCGGCCCAACGCCGGATCGCTTCCAGCGTGTGCGCACCGCCAAACGCCAGGTTGCCATCGCACGTGAAGTAATCGCCGCCGTTCTGCCACAGAAAGACGGAGAAGTAATTGACAGTGGCGATGTTCTGCCCGGCGGGCAAAGCGATGCCGTACACATTGCCTTTCGTCAAAGCCTTAGCGGCCTGGAGTAGTTCGGCGTAGTTGCGGGGCAGCGACAGACCAGCCTGCTTGAACAAATCGGCTCTGATCCACAGGCCATAAACGCTGATGGCATACGGCACGGCATAGACGTGATCGTTCTGGCGGAACAAACTGCCCGCGACAAAATCATTCACCCCGATCGCGCTCACCACATCATCGAGTGGCAGCAGATAGCCCGCATCGATCCACTGCGCGATCAGCGTCGGCTCGATCTCGAAGATACCCAGGTCGGCGCCGGACGCCAGCGCCGTCAACAAGCGACTGCCCCGCGACGAGGGCGAGGCCAGCACGATGTCCACTTCGATGCCGGGATTCAACTGTTGATATTCCAGGATGAGTTCCTGCAACACGGCCAGCTGATTCGGATCACTTTCAGTGGTGAAGAAGGGGATGACTTTAGGGGCGCGTGGTGCGGTCGGTGACGGCCCGATGGGTTGTTCAAGCTCGATCGGGCGTGCGGTCCCGATCGGGATGTCTGCGGCCGCCTGGCCCGCAGCGCAGGCGGCCGTCATCATCATCACGACGACGATCAGGCTCAATCTCATCCACTGGATTTTTCCGAGGGACCGGCACGGACGAGTCATGCCTTATTGTACTCGAAATATCAGGCGGCGGGCACAAACTGCGCTTTTTTGTCCGCGAATCACGCGAATCGCCGCGAATTATTCGTGCAGATTCGCGTGACGGGAGCACCGCACCGCGTGTGTTCGCGGATCAGATCTTTTCGCAATTTGTGGCCAACGGCAGTATATCAGGCGGTCAAGCGCGGCGCGAACAACCGCCGGGCAAATCGGCCGATCTGTTTCCAGTACGGATTCGTGATGGAGATGGCGGCCAGGATGAGCAGGATGAGCGCGATGGGGCGGGTGAAAAAGATGCCCAGCGAGCCATCGGACATGACGAGCGACTGGCGCATAGCCTGCTCCATCAGATCGCCCAGCACCATCGCCAGGATGATGGGCGCGGCTGGAATATCGAGCCGCCGCAGAATGTAGCCAAAGAGGCCAAACCCCACCATGAGCACCAGGTCCTGCACGCTGTTGTTGACGGTGTACACGCCCAGGAACGAGAACAGGATAATGAACAACACCAGCAAGTAGAGCGGGATGTCGAGGATCTTGACCCACATCCCGACGAGCGGCAGATTGAGCACGAGCAGCATCACGTTGCCGATGTACATGCTGGCGATGAGGCCCCAGACGAAATCGGGCTGCTGTTGAAAGAGGAGCGGGCCGGGCTGGAGGCCAAGCATGAGCAGCGCGCCGAGCATGATGGCCGTCGTGCCGGAACCGGGGATGCCCAGACACAGCAGGTGGATCATCGCGCCGCCCGCCGCCGCGTTATTGGCCGCTTCAGGACCGGCCACCCCCTCGATCGCGCCGTGACCGAGTTCTTCTTTGTGTTTGCCGGTGCTTTTTTCAATGCCGTAAGAGACGAAGGAGGCGACGGCCGCGCCCGCACCCGCGATGCCGCCCACGAAAAAGCCGGAGAGCGTGCCGCGGATGAAAGCGGGAATGGCGCGCTTCCAATCCTCCTTGGTCAGCCACAGGCCGCCCTTGATGGACAGGCGCTCCATGGTGGCCTGCTTCATATTGGACAGATTCGAGATGACTTCCGAGAGGGCGAACAAACCGATCGCGACGACCAGGAATTCGAGGCCGTCGAGCATTTCCATATTACCCAGGGTGAAACGGGAGACACCGCTTTGCAGATCGATGCCGATCGTGGCCATGGCCAGACCGATGGTGGTAGCCAGCAAGGCTTTGACCAGCGAGCGCCCGGCCAGGCTGGTGACGACCGTCAGACCGGCGAGCATGAGCGCAAAATATTCGGGCGGGCCAAAGTTGAGGGCAAACTGCGCAATGACCGGGCCAAAGATCATCAGCATGAGGGTCGCGAACGTGCCGGCGACGAAGGAACCGATCGCAGCAGCGGCCAGCGCCGGCCCGGCGCGCCCCTTCTTCGCCATCTCGAAGCCGTCGATACAGGTGACGACGCTGGAGGATTCGCCGGGCGCATTCACCAGGATCGAAGTGGTCGAGCCGCCGTACATCGCGCCGTAGTAGATGCCGGCCATCAGGATGATGGCCGAATTAGGCGGCAGGCCAAAGGTGATGGGGATGAGCAGCGCGATGCCCGTCATCGGGCCGATGCCGGGCAGCACGCCAATGATCGTGCCGAGGAAGACACCCACAAACGCCAGCAGCAAGTTAAAAGGCGTGGCCGCCACGCTGAAACCGAGGACGAGATTGTGCCAGAAATCCATGAGAGCCTCGCCTTATCTGAACAGGAAGCCCAGAACGCCGATGGGCAGATTCACCCGCAGGACGTACCGGAACAGAAAGTAAATCCCGAAGCTGCCAATCAGGGCAATGACCAGATCGCGTTTCCAGTGTTTGCGCTCAAGCACAAAGACTCCGGCCATAAACATCAACAGGGTTGCCAGCGGATAACCGAGCCTCTCAAACGTCAGGCCATACACCAGCATCAACGCGAGCATGATGCCGATGACTTTGTAGTCCACCTGGCCGCTCAGCTTTTCCTCCGCGCCGATGATGGCCGCGCGTGCCTCGTCCTCGATGATCGGCTTCTTCTGGAACTCCATGCGCACGTAGAGCAGCGACAGGAGCAGCATCAGCCCGCCGAACGCCAGGGGAAAAGCCTCGGGGCCAAGTTGCTGCCGGAGCGGCGGCTCTTTGATGGACAACGCCCCGACGATGTAGGCGACGGCGAGCGCCGTAAACGCCAGACTGCCGATTTTTCCAGCCTTCATGGCAATCTCCCTGGATAAGTTGAGACCCTAAAGGTGACTACTCAGCCCGCCTCACCCCCGGCCCCTCTCCTGAGAACGCTTCGCGAAGCGATTCTCAGGAGAGGGGAGCGGCCACTCCCCCTCTCTCGAAATCGTTTGTGTGATTTCGGGTGAGGGGGTCGGGGGGTGAGGCTCAGCTGTTACTTTAGGATAACGCCTCAGGGTCTTGAATGTTATCGATCCGCTACTTCGCTATACCGAGATCGGTCAAGAGCGCCTTGTACATCTCGGTCTCCTGTGCCAGGAAGGTGGTGAAATCCGTGCTGTTGGCATAGGCGTCGCTCCAATTGAGTTTCACCAGCTGGGCTTTCCAGGTGGCCGACTCGACCATCTTCTTGATGGTGGTGTCCCAGTAGGCTTTGGCTTCAGGCGACATATCCGCCGGGCCAAAGACGCCGCGCCAGATTTCGTAAGTCACATCGTAACCCAATTCTTTGACGGTGGGGACGTCCCTGAGCAGATCGCTGCTCAGGCGCTTAGGCGCGGTGATGGCCAGGGCGCGGATGGTGCCCGCCTCAAGTTGAGCCACCGATTCGCCGATGCCCGTCGACAGGAATGCGACGTTGCCGCCCAGCAGGGCCGTGGTGGCTTCGCCGCCGCCCGCGAAGGCGATGTAATCCATGGCTTTCGGATCAATCCCGCCGGCTTTGGCAATCTTGGCAAAAGCGACGTGGTCCATGCTGCCAGGGGAGGAGACGCCCGCAAACTTAAGGGCCTTCGGATCAGCCCGCACGGCGGCCAGCAAATCCTCCAGCGTCTTGTAGGGCGAATCCGCCTTGACGACGATCACCTGATAGTCGGTGAT
>JACRBO010000053.1 GCA_016219235.1 Chloroflexota bacterium | reverse complement strand
CGCGTCAACGTGCGCGTGCAAATCGTCAGCGGGTTGGTGTAATTGATTACCCAGGCGGTCGGGCAAGCCGCCACGATGGCGCGCGCAAACTCCGCATAGATCGTGGCGGCTCGCAACCCACGCACCAGACCGGGAGCGCCGGTGGTGTCACCCACAGGGAAAAACAGGCCGTATTCTTCGGCAATGGCGATGTCTTGCGCCATGAGTTCAAGCGTGCCCGGCAAAATCGAGATCACGACAAAATCCGCGCTTTGCAAGGCTTGAGACAAATTCGAGACCGCTTCATAACGCCAACGCGAGACGACGCCCGGTTGATCTTGCAGCCAGTTGCCCAGTTGCTCGTTCAGGCGCGCCGCCGCCGGATCGATGTCGTACAACGCCACCTGCCCGGACAACTCGGGGCACAGGGCCAGATCGAACATCAACTTGATGGCCCACTCGCGGCTGCCGCCGCCCAGGTAGGCAATCTTCAGTTCGGAGATCGAAGCGCTATTGTGCTTCAAGGCAAGTTACCCGTCAGCAATTCTCAATTTGACCGAGGAGCGGTTCGCGCGCAACCCGGCGTCTGGCGCGCAGCGTGCCTGACTCCGCACTTACAGGTCATACTAGAGTTGCTGGTTACTCGCTGACCGTTTCACACTGTCGGGCGGCTGATGGGCCGCCCGACAGTCTCACATATAGTTGACGGTAGTTCGACAATCTTAGACTAGACCGTCATTGCGAGGAGCGTCGTTTGCGACGAAGCAATCTCTGTACGGCTGAGTCTGGGATTGCTTCGCAAAAAAACGCTCGCAATGACGACCCTAACATTGTCAAGGCAGGTACGGTTACTTCAAGAAGCCGCTGTTGATGAGGACTTCTTTGGTCTTTGCTTCCCAGTCCTTCGCGCCCAGACTATCCAACCCGGCGACGAACGCGGCCCAGGTTTCGTCGGTGAGCGGTTCCTGGCCCAGCACGAACTTCACCAGACCCTCACTGTAGAAGCGGGTGAAGTCGGCGCCGCTGGCCGGCGGATTCACAATCGCCGAGCCGGTGGCTTCAGTCCAGGGCTGCTTGCTGAACGCTTCCAGGAACGCCAGCGGGCTCATTTCGCGGCCATTGGCGGTCTTGTACTTGACGTAGCGCGCGTTGAGTTCCACGTCGCTGTTCATGAACACCATGTTGCGCAGCTGCGTCAACGGCTGCTGCGACTTGTGCGAGTAGGCTTTCTCAGGATCGATATCCTTGGTCGTGATGTAGCCCTTGTCGTCCTTCTTGTAGTTCACGCCTTCCTGCCCAAAGCCCAGCAGGAAGTAGCCTTCATCGCTCGCCATCCACTCCAGGAGCTTCGCAATGGCCTCACCCTTGCCGGCATCCATCGCCGCCTGCGACACGGCGAAGATGCGGACATAGGTCAGGGATACGCCTTCCGAGCTCTTGCCATCCGGGCCGGCCGGCGGCGGCAGGACTTCCCATTCGCCATCGGGGAAGTTCTTGTCAAAGTCCGAATAGTTGGCTTTGGTTGACAGCGCCGCAAAGTTCTCGTGCATCATGCCGCATGCGCCCTGCTTCCAGCGCGCGCGGTACTCATCCTTCTTCAACGTCGGCCAGTCGGGATCGACCACTTTGGCGTCGATCAACGACTTGATGTAGGCCGTGGCCTGCATGAAGTTGGGGTTGCGGGCATTCAACGCGAAGTTCGTGGAGTCGGTCAAATTCCAGGTGCCGGCCACGCCGTACGCGCCGTAGATCCAATCGAAGCGCTTGCCCAGGCCCGCGACCACACCCAGCCCTTCCGACTCGATGTAACCGCAATAGCCATACGTGTCGTTCTTGCCGTTGCCGTCCGGGTCTTTCTGGGTGAAGGCTTTGGCGACGGTCAGGAACTCATCCAGCGTTTTGGGTGCTTCCAGGCTCAACTTGGTCAGCCAATCTTTGCGGACAACCAGGCCGTCGGTGTAGAGGATCTGGCCGGGCTGCGGCAGACCGTACAGCTTGCCGTCGAGCGAGACCAGCTTGTTGCGGATCTCATCGGTGTAAAGCTTCTTAGTCCGATCGGGCATCATCGGCAGCAGATCATCGATCGGGGCGATCAGACCGGCTTCGTAGAACTTGAACCACGGCCCGCGATTCACCTGGAACAGATCGGGCAGCTGGTTGGCTGCGCCGGCTGCGTTCACTTTGGCATCGGCATCGGTCTGCGCGGTGGGCAGCAGCACGATCTTCAAGTTGATGCCCAGCTTCTCGCGCACGATCTGATAGGCGGCCCAATCGTCGGGCGGCGGTCCGGCTTCACTCACTGCCGCGCCGACCCAGACTTCCAGATCGACCGGCTTCGCGGGGGCGGGCGGCTCAGTCGGCGGAGGGGCGGCCGGGGGTTCGGTCGGCTTTTGCTGCACGGGTGCAGCGGTGGGCGGTACTGCTTTGGTGGCCGCAGGCGCAGGGGCCGGGGCGGCTGTCGGCGCACAGGCCGACAGGAACAAAGCGAATGTGACCAGCAACAGCGTCAAAGTACGAAACGACTTGCTCATCTAACTCCTCCTTAAGGGAGATGGGGATTCATGGATGGCAACGACACGACGCGACGGGCAACGGACTACGCTAGACGACTGGCATTCACCTCCTGCGACTGAGACCTGTCAGGTGGCGCAAGGGGCGGCCTGTTTTCAGGCAGCCGGTGCGCCACCTGACAGGTCTGACCTTACGCCAAATGGAATTTACTGCTTCACGGCGCCGGTCAACGTGCCTTTGGTAAAGTAGCGTTGAATCCACGGATACAACAGCACCATCGGCAGCATGGTCAACAACACACCGGCAGCTTTGATGGATTCGATCGACGCCGAGCTAAAGGCGTTGTATTCGACATACTCATTGACCCCGGCCCCCAGCAGGATATTGCGCAGCAGCACCGGCAGGGGCATCAGGCTGTTGTCGTTGAGGTACAGGATCGGCCCGAAGAATTCATTCCAGTGCGAGACGGCGTACCACAACCCGATCGTCAACAGGATGGGCCGTGAGAGCGGCAGGATGACTTGCGTCAGCACTTGCAGTTCGCTCGCGCCGTCGATGCGGGCCGCCTCCTTCAAGTCTTCGGGCAGACCCTCAAAGAAACTCTTCATCACGAGCGTGTTATAGACGCTCACGGCGGTCGGCAGCATCACGGCCCAGAGTGTGTTGATCAGGTCCAACTTCGACACGACCAGATACGTGGGCACCAGGCCCGCGCTGAACAGGAACGTGAACAAAATAAAAGTGATAATGATCCGGCGGCCCGGCAGCGTGCGCACTGAGAGCACATAGGCCAGCGGCACCGTCAGCAGCAGATTGATGGTCGTGCCCACCGTCATGATCGTCGTGCTGACCAGCGTGGCGCGCACAAACGAGGGATGGGTCAGCAGCTGGCCGTAGGCTTCGAACGACCAATCGACGGGCGGCACCCACATGCCGAAACTCGACGCGGTGGAGTAACCCAGCGGCGTAATCGACAGCATGATCACGCGCCACAACGGGACGAAGACCATGATGAGAATGAACAGCAGGAAAAAGTTGACCAGGACTTGAAAGCCCAGTTCGTCCAGTGATTTGAACCAGCGGGTCATGGTCTGCTCCTCAGTACAAGTTGGATCCGGCCAGGCGTTTGGCGATCCGGTTGGAGACCACCAGCAGCGTCAGGCCAATCAGACCCTTGAACAAACCAACGGCCGTCGCCAGGCTGAACTGAAATTCCAGGATGCCCTGCCGATAGACCCACGTATCGATGATGTCGCCCACGCTGTAGACGGGCAGCGAGTACAGCACGAAGATCTGGCCGAAGCCGGCGTCGAGGATGGTGCCCAAGCGCAGCAGCGTCACGACCACGATCACGGGCAGGATGCCGGGCAGCGAGATGTGACGGATGCGCTGCACGCGCGAAGCCCCATCGACGGCGGCCGCTTCAAACAGCACCGGATCGATCGCCAGCAGCGCGGCCAGATAGAGGATGGTGCTCCAGCCGGTTTCTTTCCAGATGTCCGAGCCGATGACGACGATGCGGAACCATTCCGGCGAGGTGAGAAAAGCGATCGGCTGGCCGCCGCCCGCTTTGATCATGTCGTTGATCAGGCCGCTGCCCGGCGACAGCATCGCCAGCAGGATGCCGAACACAATCACCCACGACAAAAAGTGCGGCAGATACGACAGGTTCTGGGCGATCTTGCGCATGAACGAGAAGCGCGTCTCGTACAGCGCCAGGGCCAGAATAATCGCCATCGGCATACCGAACACTAATTTGAGCGCGCTAAAGGCCAGCGTGTTGCCGATGAGCTGGCTGAAGTAAAACGAATTAAAGAAAGCGGTGAAGTGTTTGAAGCCGACAAACGGGCTGGCTTCCACGCCCAGCAGCGGCTTGAAGTCTTTGAAGGCGATCTGGGTGTTCCACAACGGCCAATACTTGAACACCAGAAAATACAGCAGCGGCGGTGTGATGAGCACGTACAGCCAGCGATGCTTCCACATCGCGCGGCCCAGCGAGCGGAGCCGCCGGGCCAGGCCGGCTCGATCGAGTCTGACGGGCGCGGGCTGTCCGAGCGTGGTGACGGCCGAGTCGACAACGGTGCGGGTCATAAGCGCTTGCCTCTCCTG
>JACRBO010000404.1 GCA_016219235.1 Chloroflexota bacterium | reverse complement strand
TGCGCGAACCACGCCTGGCTTAGCCGGTGATCGTAGACGTGCGCGCCGCCATGAATCGCCAGTGAGCATGCCTCAACTTTATCGTGCAATTGATATGCACGTTTCACCGTGCCAAACTGCGCCACGGTCGCCGGCACCGGAAAGATCGGGTCGCGCGCACCATGCACGACGCAGAACGGGCGCGGCGCGATCAACGCCGCCAGGTCGCCCATCTCGACCAGGTCCAGCACGCCCGGCACGTAATTGCATTCGCAGTGCGGCATCGCCAGCACGGAATCTTTGAATGAGCAGAAATAACCGGAAACGACCGTCGTGGTGATGCGTGAATCAAGCGCCGCCAGCCACAATGCGGTGCAGCCCCCGCCCGAATGACCCGTGCAGCCCAGCGTCCCGGCTTGCACATCGGGCCGGTTGCAGACATAGTCGATGGCGCACAGGCCGTCCCAGCAGCGTTCACCCAACAGCGTGCGCCCGCGCATCAAATACTCAAAGGCCAGATGGCGGCACGAGCGCGGCAGAGCCGCTTCGCCGGTCTGGCGGGTGAGACGCTCACCCAGGCCGCGCTGCTCGATCGCGCAGACCAGATAACCTGCCTGCGCCAGCGCCTGAGCATAGTTGTTATCGGCGGCCAGATTCTCGTGAGCCGATTCCGCATTGGGATAGTTGCCCAGGATCGATTGGACACCGGCATCGTGACCGTGAAACACCAGAATCGGTTTGAAGGGCGGCGGCTGCCTGGGCACCAGCACGTACAACGGCGCGCGAGTGTGTTCGCCCACATTCAAACTGTACTTCTCTTCGATGTACGTTTCGCGCTCGATGACTTGCAGCTTCTCGGCCGCGCCCGGCACATGCGATCGGCCTTGCAGTCCCAGCAATCGCACCAGTTCCGATCGCAGTGTGGATTGCCACGTCTCAAATTCTGCTACAGTCTGGGCGTGAAAGGCCAGCCGCCGGGGTTGAGCGGCGTAGAGAAAATCGAGATGATTTTGCAGCGCAAAATGGGCGGTGGCCTGAACCTGATCCAACATGGCCGCTAACTCATGGGGCGCACTAAGTCAGTTGCCCGGATCGCATCAGGCGAAACTTCGACCGCCGCGTGGACGGGTAACCTGGCCTGCGCCAGATGATTACCGTTCAACACAATCGCGGCTGAACGAGCGCCTGTGACTTGCAAGAATATTTCGGTAGCCGCGTGCGCCCGGCAGCCGTGCACGAAAGCATCGATTACGTTGTCCAGCAGGATGATGGGTTCAGCCGCATCGGGCGTGCGCGTCGTGCAGGCGCTGATCTCCACATCGGTCGAATTCAGCACGCGCAGCGCCGGCCCGATCTGCCCCGTCACCTCGACGTGATGCAGCCGCAGGCCGCGCGCATTGCAGACGAAGAAACCGGCGCGCTGCATCAACTCCATATCGTCGGCCATTTCGGGATAACCCGCGGCTGCATCAGGCGACAGCGTGATCGAGATGTCGCTGAACGAAATGTTTTCGACCGGCCTTTCGGCCAGGCCATACACAAACGCGGCGGCGTACTTCACGTCGCGCGCGGTGATGTGACTCAAGTGGATGTTGCGGAACTGCGGTGTGCCGTCGTTGATGGGTCGCGGCTGTTTGTCGGCTACATCGACGTCGCCCCACGCGCCGCACGCGTAATACAGGTTCAGCGTGATGGGGCACAGGACATCGGTCATGACGATGTTGCTGATGCGGATGTCTTCGACGAGGCCGCCGCGCCCGCGCCGTGATTTAAGCCGGATGCCGCGATCGGTGCCGATGAAGACGCAGTTGGACACGACGACGTTTCGCACCCCGCCGCTCATCTCGCTGCCGATGACGACACCGCCGTGCCCGTGCGCCATGATGCAGTTCGTGACGGTGACGTTAGTGCACGGCGCGCGCCGGGTTGGGTCTTCCGCCTCGTTGCCGGACTTGATCGTGATGCAGTCATCGCCGACGCTGACGTAGCAATTGGCGATGCGCACGTCGGAACAGGAATCGGGGTTGATGCCATCGGTGTTGGGTGAATCCGCCGGGTTGATGATCGTGACCTGATTGACGACGACGTTCGCGCAGTGCACGGGATTGATCGTCCAGCTGGGCGAGTTGGTGGCCGTGATGCCTTCGATCAACACGTTGGTACAGTCGGCGAAAGAGATCAGGCGTGGGCGCGGCCGATCGAGCGTGCCCGCGTTGAAGCGCTGCCACCACTGCGCCCCGCGCCCGTCGATGGCGCCGCGCCCGATGATGGCGACGTTGCGCAAATCGCGGCCGCTGATGAGCGAGGCATGCGTCGCCTGTTCCGCGCCCTCCCAACGACCGCTGACGATGGGATAATCGATCGGGTTTTCACTGCCCAGCAAAGTCGCGCCCGCATCAAGATGCAGGGTCAGGTCGCTGCGCAGAAAAATCGAGCCGCTGACGTATCGGCCTGCGGGCAAAAAGACCGTGCCGCCGCCCTGCTGCGCGCAGGACTCAATCGCCGCTTGAATGGCGAGCGTGTCCAACGTTTGGCCGTCGCCACACGCGCCGAAATCGCGCACGTTGAAGATACCAGAGAGGGTCATTGCGCGGCCTGCTCGATTTCCACGGCTGCCAGGATGAATGCGCCCACGCCTTTGTAATCGTTGGTGGCGATGGGTTCGTGGATGTAGTAGTCGTAAGAGCCGTCGCGATAAGGCATGCCGCCCAATCCGGCGACAGCGCACGTGCCGCCGAGATTCGCCAGACCCCCATCGTCCAGCCTGACGAAACGGGTTACGATGCCGTGATAGGCCTGCTGCGCGCAGGCCAGATACTCGATCGGGACGTAGCGCTTCCGCGCGGCTTTCGCAATCGCGTACACGAACATGCATGACGCCGACGCTTCCAAATAGTTGCCCGCGAGCGTTCCCTGATCGAGCACCTGATACCACAGGCCCGTGGCCGCATCTTGAACTTTGAGCACAGCTTCAATCAGGCGGTTAAGAATATCCAGAATGGCGGGCCGCGCGGCATGTTCGGCGGGCAGATAATCCAGCACATCCACCAGCGCCATCGCGTACCAGCCCATGGCGCGGCCCCAGAACTGCGGCGAACAGCCGGTGTCGGGATTGGCCCAGCGCTGCTGTTTGCTCTCATCCCAGGCGTGATAGAGCAGGCCCGTCTGCGGATCGCGCGTGTGTTGTTCGATCAGAATGATCTGCCGCGCCAGATCGTCGAAGCCTGCCGGTTCCTCAAAACGCAGCGCGTATTCCGCATAAAACGGCGCAGCCATATAAATGCCGTCCAGCCACATCTGAAACGGATAAATCAATTTGTGCCAGAAGCCGCCCGACTGAGTGCGAGGCTGATATTGGAGTTGCTGCCGCAAGCGCTGCGCCGCGGCGCGATAGCGCTCGTCGCCCGTCGCGTACCACAGCGTAAACAGCAGCTTGCCGGGATTGATCTGATCGAGGTTGTACTCTTCAGTACGATAAGTGCGGATGTGACCATCGGCGGCGACAAACGATTCGACGATGTCTTTGATGAAGTGCCAGTATTTGACCTGACCGGTGGCGTGCCACACCTGCTCGATCGACTTGAGCAGCAACCCGTGCTCGTAATGCCACAGCGCGGCCTCGGGCACATAGCGCGCAATGGCCGCGTCGGCCATGAGCATCGACCAGATTCGCTGCGTGTTAATCACTTGATCGACATGAAGTGCGTTGGTCATGATGATCTCTGGTGAATGAGACTTCAAACAACTACTCAGTCGTCACTGCGAGGAGCGGTGTTCGCAACGAAGCAGTCTTAGTCTTGAACGGTGTGAGATGGCTTCGGCGCATCCTTCGACTGCGTGGCGAAAGGCTGCCACTCCGCTCAGGATGCTTCTCGCCATGACACAGGCAGAGCCGTTACAATAAATCAGTCAATGTTCCAGCCCGGCAAATACTCGCGGCTGGCAGCCAGCAATCGATTGAACATCGTCCACGCTTCGTCGAGCGGCAGATGATTCGTCGGGTCGTTGAAGACCGCCTGAAAGGCCAGGTCTTTGTCGCGGGTCAACGCCGCTTCGATGATCATTTCTTGATTGGTCACGTGCCGCGCGATCAACGCTTGCACACCCGTCGGCAGCGCGCCCGCCGCGATCGGCCGCACGGCATCCCGGCTGAAGTGCGCGTTCGTCTCGACGACAGCGTGCAGCGGCACGCGGAGCGTGGCGACCTGGCCCTGATTCTCGACGTTGACGTTGGTGACGATGTCGCCCAGGCCCAACAGCGCCTTGATCTGGGCCACGCCTTCTTCCCCGGTGGACGTGAGCGTCAACGGCGCGCGGCCCGCCATCAGATCGCGCACACGCTGCGGCGCGGCCTGCCAGCGCGCGATGCGCCACGCGACCGGCGTGCGGCTGATGCCCCAGCGAAATAGTTCATCCGGCGAACGAATGAAGCCGGGCAAAAATTCGACGAGATGCCGATCGCCCGCCGCCGCCAGAATACCGAAGCGCTGAAAGAGCGCGAACTTCACTTGCTCGGCGCTGCGAAACCAATCGGCCCAGCTCTCCACCTCGGCGCGGGTATACGATCGAATCACGCCGGGCTGCGCCAGATGCTGGCGCACTAAATCCAATACATCGACATCTTGATAACAGGCGCGATCGATCCACGTAAAGTGATTGATGCCCAGTACGTTGATTTTGATCGCGTCGCGCGCCGGTGTCGGTTCGTGCGCATACCGATTGACCAACCCGGCCAACAGGCGCTGCGTGGCATATACCTCATGGCAGCAGCCAAATACTTTGAGTCGAGGCTCGACCCGCGTCAACGTGCGCGTGCAAATCGTCAGCGGGTTGGTGTAATTGATTACCCAGGCGGTCGGGCAAGCCGCCACGATGGCGCGCGCAAACTCCGCATAGATCGTGGCGGCTCGCAACCCACGCACCAGACCGGGAGCGCCG
>JACRBO010000400.1 GCA_016219235.1 Chloroflexota bacterium | reverse complement strand
TTAACCAGATCGACGAAGGTGCGCGCGGGCACGGTGGTCGCGCCGTCTTCATCCACCTTTGCGCCGATCCAGCAGGTAATGCCGATCTCCAGATTGGTGGCCGACATCTTCAGCCGTTTGTCGTCGGTCGCCAATAGGATATTGCCCAGCACAGGCAGCGTGGAGCGAGGCGCGACAGCGCGACCGACGATGTTGAGTCCTTTGGCCAGATTCTCCTGCAAACTAGAAACCTTCATGGATAAGACCTCCGGGCCGGGGGTTGGGGTGTGGGCGATAGTATATCAGAACAAGACTCAATGCACAATTATCAATGATCAATTCTCAATGCAAACCAGACCTGTCAGATGGCGCACGGAGTGTGTGTCTGATCCGTCACGCTATGCGCCACCTGACAGGTCTTGATTCTTGAAATCATAGATGCCGTCGCGCGCCGACCAGCGATGGCCGTTGGCGCAGCGGAGTTCGTCTTCGACGGGCCGGGCGGGCAGGGGCAGGCGGCAGGTGGGGCAGGCGAAGAGCGCCTCATCCCCCCGGCCCCCTTCTACCGAAAATGGAAGACGATTTTCGGGAGAAGGGGGAGTGGCCGCCCCCCCTCTCCTGACAACGTGTTTTTCGTTGTCAGGAGAGGGGGTTGGGGGGTGAGGCACGCCCAACACAAACATACTCGGTGAGACCGCCAGCGCGGCCAGCGGCCGCTGCAGTGCACCATCGATGGCGGCCAGGCGCTTTGCGCCGAAGAGCCGCTTCAGCGCGCCCAGCCGGAACGTCGAGACGGCGCGGGTCGATCGAATCGTGAAGCCTGCGTGCTTTAGTTGCATCTTCATCCAATCGGGATGGAAGTCGAAGTTCAATTCCACAAACTCGATCGGCGATCGATCGTAGGGCGACCAGCGCTGTTTGCGCAGCGCATGACGCGCCATCGATTTGAGGTTGCGCTTATTGGCAAACTCGAACACGAACGAGCCACCCGGCTTCAACGCGGCCGCAATGTTGCCCAGCGCGCGCGGCACATCGACGATGTGATGGATGACGCGGATCATCACGACGCTGTCGAATGCGCCGTCGCTGAAGGGCAGCTGATACAGATCGGCGGCCACGAACTTGAAGCGCGGATCGTGCTGCCAGCGATCGCGCGCCTCGATCACCGTCGAGCGGGCGTAGTCCATCAAGATCACTTCGTCGTAGCCCAGATACAGATCGCCCAGGCGGCCTGCGCCCGCGCCGATGTCGATGAGACGCTTGCCGGTGGACGGCAACATGGCGCGAATGGCGATGCGCTCCGCTCGATCTTCATACTTGCGGGCGGGGTTCCAGAATTCGGTGCTGTAGGTTGAGCCTTCGTAATCGATAACGCGGGGAGTGTCGGTCATAGCTGCCTTTAAGGTGAGTCTATGACGAGTGACGAGTGATGAGTGAAAAGCGAGTTCACTCGTGACTCATCACTCGTCACTTGATCGGGCACATATCATCCGGTGTGTAAAACCGGTTGGCGTAGCCAAACAAGTTCAGGTCTTCAAAGATTTGATATTGTTCGTTGGCGTAGTCATTGGCCGTCACACACGCGGCCTTGATGTCTTGCGTCGCCTGGTATTTGTCCCAGAACGCCTGCGCCATTTGCTGCGTGTCGTGCGCGGGCGAGCCGTCCGGGAACTGCGCCGTCAGTTGATCGAGTTGATCTTTGGCGTTGGCCTCGCCGCGCAGCACGCCGATGAGCAACAAGCGGAAGCGCGCGTAGGCCGTCAACGTGATCCGATCGTTTTGTGTGCGATAGCCGATCTCGGCGTGCCAGTCTTTCAGCGTGTCGTCGGTGATGACACGGCCATACCAGTCGATGGCTTTAGCGTAATCGCCGGTTGCAAAAGCATCATCGCCTTCATACACGGCATGGATGCGATACTCCACTGCCGATAGTTCAGTGACTGCTTTGACGTACTGCACGTCGTTCCACTTCCACACTTGTTGTTCGGTGCGCTGCGGGCCGGCGCCCACCGAACCGATCACGCCGCCCTGCGCTTCGATCTCAAAGGCCGGGTCTGGATCGCGCTGCACCAGTCGATACGTGCCGCCGGGCAGTTCGAGCGGCGCGCTGAGCAGGCTGATGAATGATTCGCCCGTCCAGCCCAGCATGTCGAAGCGTTCGAAGCAGGTGCTCGCGCCGCAAGACGATGTCAACGTGGCGACCTGTGCGCCGCGCGCCGCGCCCGTGATGTTGCCGATTTGAACGAGGCGCGGCATGGTCTCGGCCGCCGTCGATTGAGCCGCATACAGCAGATCGACTTGCTGCCGCGCGCAGCCGTAGATCAACAACATGCCGCCGGGCGCCGGAAACCGATCGAGTGAGGCCGGTTCCGCGATCGAGATGATGACTTCGCGTTCGCCGTCGCCGGTGAGGTCGATCAACTTGACGCTGCCCCAGCGATCGTTGATCGAACTGGCATTGCTCAGAATCGTCATTAGCGCATTGGCCGGGCCGCCCGCATTGAGATAGGCGCGAATCGCTTCGGGATAACCGAAGAAATCGACGGGCGCGGTCCAGACTTCCGCCGAAGCAGGCGCGGGACATTTGGGAATGGGCGTGGCGGTGGGTGTCGGGCGCGGTGTCGCCGTCGGGCGCGGCGTGGCCGTAGGTGTGGGTGTTGGCGCGGGTGTGGGCAGTACACCGCACGCGGCCAGCAGCAACAACGGGATGATCAAAATGAATGAGCGTCGCATAATCTCAAGCAGCCGGAAAAGTGCGGCGATTGTACCACGGTTCATTCGTCACTCAGACGATTTCACGTTATACTTTCCGCATGGAACACTTCATTCCGTCGGATCATGCGCCGCCGCTGCGCATCTTGCCGGGCGCCTTTCCACCGCTGCCGCCGGCCGTGGTACGCGCGGCGATCGAACGACACACGCAGCCCGGCGACGTAGTCGTCGATCCGTTCTGCATCGGGACGAGCGTGATCGAAGCCGCGCTCGATCTCAATCGCAAGATCGTGGCGGCCTCCTTCAGCCCGATCAATCTGCTGGCGATCGAGGCGACCCTGTGGCCGGTGGATGCGCGCGCGGCCCTGACGCATCTATCCGACGCGCACAAAGGCGCGCAGCGTTTGCGAGAGCACGTCCTCGATCTATACGCCACGCATTGTCCCACCTGTCGCCGCGCCGCCATAGCGCAACACTTTGAATGGGATCGGGAACGCAATATCCCAATCACGAAATACGTCAACTGCGCCACGTGCGGCGAAAACATCGGCCCCACTGATGGCATGGACATCGAGCAGGCCACGCGCTTCAAGCCGCGCAGTCTGCCGTTCTGGACGCTGCACAGCCGCATCGTCGATCCGAAGCACGAGCAGGCCGAGCGCGTAGGTGAAGTGCTGGACGCCTACACGCCGCGCGCGCAGAACGCGCTGGGCGACATCGTGCTGAAGGTCGAGAGTCTGCCCGAAGCCGATCGGGTTGCATTGCGACCGGCCTTGTTAGCCATGTTGGATGCGGCCACCTCGCTACACGCGCCCAACGACACGCATCGCGTCATCGGCCTCAAGCCGCCGCCGCGCTTCATCGAAACGAACGTGTGGCTTGAATTGGAGCAGCAAGCCTCATTCACTCCCTCAGTCCCGCTGTCTCTCAACCGCGTGGTCACGGTTGCCGAATTGATCGCGTCGCCCACGCCCGCCGCCTGCGTGCTCAACCTCTCGTCGCGCGATCTGGCTAAACAACTGCCGCCGCGTTCAGTCGCCGCGTTGATCGCGCATCCCCCGCAGCCGCGACCGGGTTTCTGGTCGCTCAGCGCGGCGTGGACGGCGTGGCTGTGGGGCAAAGCGGCGACGGATGGTTTGCTGCCGCTGTTGTCGCGCAAACGCACCAACTGGGACTGGCAATGGCGGGCGATTGCGTCGGGCTGGGGGGCGTTCAACGTTGCCGTGCGATCGACGGCGCGCAGCGTGCTGGCCTTTGCCTACGACGAAGCGATGTTGGAAAGCATCGTGCTGGCGGGCGGGCAAGCGCAGCAACAGTTGGAGCATCTGGTGTGTGATCCGTTCGATGGGGTACGCGCGACATGGCGCGCCGCGCCGTGGCGAGCGTCACCGGCTGATCAACCGGTGACGCCCG
>JACRBO010000419.1 GCA_016219235.1 Chloroflexota bacterium | reverse complement strand
TGCGCGGGCCGATGTTCTTCCACATCTGATTGACCCAGCCGCGGCACAGGCGCTCTTTCTCGGTGACCGATAAGGTCGCGGGATTGACGATCACGCCGCCCTTGCCGCCGCCCAGCGGAATGTCAGCCACGGCGCATTTCCACGTCATCCACGTTGCCAGCGCGCGCACGGTGTCGATGGTTTCGTTCGGGTGGAAGCGGATGCCGCCCTTGCTCGGGCCGCGCGCATCGCTGTGCTGCACGCGATAGCCGGAGAAGATGCGGGTGGCGCCATCGTCCATCTTGACCGGGATGCGGAAGTGGAATTCGCGCAGCGGCCAGCGCAGCAGGGCGCGCGCTTCTTCGGTCAGGCCCAATAGATCGGCGCCCTTGTCGAATTGCGCCTGGGCCGTTTCAAACGGATTCTGTGACTCGGACATACTTATACTCCTTCAGGTAGGGTGGAATAAGATCGGGCGGGGTGGGGCCGCCCATCGGTCTACTGAGACAAAAACAGCGACCGAGGTTTGGGTCGCTGTTCACTAGCTATAATTTACCCCTTCGCGGATAACCACGCTCATCAACAGGGCAGCGGTGCGGCAGGTCAAAGGTCGGCTCCGATGATGACTCAGGGACTGGCAGAACGATTATAGCATAGCGCAACGCGCCGGTGAGTACCCGTATCGAATGTGACAAGTAAGCCTGACAATCGTCATATTTTTAGATCTCAACTTCACACGCTGCGCCGCGTAGTTCAAACGCTCGTCTCAGCCCACCATCGCCGGCAGCCATAGCCGGAACGTGCTGCCCACACCTAATTCGCTTTCGACCTGCACGGTCCCGCCGTGCGCCTCGACGATCTCCTTTACGATCGCCAGGCCCAGGCCCGTGCCTGGAATGTTGGACTGCGCCACCGGCTGGCCGCGATAGAATCGCTCAAACACGTGCGGCACATCCTCCGGCGCGATGCCGATACCGGTGTCCGTCACACTGACGCACACCCGGTCGTCACTCGTATCGGTCGTGACCCGCACCGTGCCCGATCGCGTGTATTTGATGGCATTCGCCGCCACATTCGTCACCGCCCGGCCCAGCTGCTCAGGCTGCGCCAGCACCAGCGGCATCTGGTCCGTGACCTCGCAGATCAGTTGCAGGCCGGCCGCCCCGGCGGCGACCTGCTGCGTCGCGACAACATGCTCGACAATCGCATTGAGGTCAATCGGCGTCAGGCTGATCTCGTGTTGATCGCGTTCCAGGCGTGCCAGGTCTAGAATCTCGTTGATCATCGCCCGTAAGCGAGTCATCTGTTGCTCCAGCTGCGTAATGTAGAAGTCGCGCTTCTCAGGCTTGCCATGATCAAGTAGATCAATATAGAGTGACATGCTGGTGACGGGCGTCCGCAATTCATGCGAGACATCGGACACGAATTTGCTCTTGAGTCGATCAAGTTCCTGCAAGCGTTCGTTGGCGGCGGCCAGTTCGCGCGTCCGATCGGCCACCCGCTGCTCCAGGGTCCCCAACACCTCCGCGCGCTGCAAAGCATTGGCGGCGATGTCGGCGATGGCCGCCAACAGGCGCGCCTCTTCGTCGCTATAGTCAGTGGGCCGGCCTACGATCAAAGCACCCACGATCTGTTCTTGCGTAATAAGGGGGGCCGCGGCGACACCCTGTAACTCATCCCAGCGCTCGGCGAGCAGCAACCGTGGTTCGTGATCGACATCAGCGTTCGAATAAGTTCGACCGGTGGCGATGACATGGCCGATGACGCCGATCCTGGCCCCTGGCGGGAGACGTGTGCCGGTCCGATCAACCCAGACGCCCTGGCCATAGACGACGATCAGTTCGTCGTTGGCCGGCACACGCAGGGCCAGCGCCGCGCCGGCCGCTTTCAGCACGTCGAACGCCACGTGGACGATCACCGGCAGCATTTCGGCATGGGACGGCGCGGCGCGCAGGGCCGCCGAGATGGTATGCAGGGCTTCCATCTCGGTCAAACGCTGGCGGGTTTCGCCGAACAACCGGGCATTCTCCAGCGCACTGGCGGCCTGGGCGGCCAGCGTGGCGGTCAACCGTTCATCGGCTTCACTGAAGGCGTCGATCCGTTGATCCTCAACGCTGATGACGCCGATCACGCGCTTACCGACTTTCATCGGCACATAGAGGCCAGACCGCAAATCGGGCGCAGTCTCTACATAGCGCGGATCATGGGCGAGGTCGCCGGTGCGCACGGTCTGGCCGTGCTGGACCACCCAGCCGCATAATCCGTCGCCAGACCGCGCAATGAGGGTCTTGAAGCGTTCTTCAACGGCGTGGCGTTCCGCCTCGTTCGTCAGCCCCGACTGCTCAAAAGCTAACAGTTCCAATGTCTCGTCGTGCGGATGGTAAAGCCGGACGGTGGTATGGTGCCAGGCCAGCTTTTGAGCCAGCAGGTCAATGATCTTTTGACCGATTTCCCGGGGGCTTAGCAACTGGCGCAGCGCCAGGCCGCTTTCATATAACAGTTCCAACTCGGTCACACGCTGACGGAGAGTGTCTTCGGCTCGCTTGCGGTCGGTGATGTCGCGAATGATCATGCTGCTTCTAACGCGCCCTTCGTTGTCGTGGTAAATCGCGGTGGATATTTCGCTTGGAAATTGGGCGCCGTCTTTACGGATCAGCGCGATCTCGCCAATGAACCTGCCCGTCCGGGCGCGCTCTGCTAACGCCAGTTCCAGGCGCGGGTCTGAAGCATCGACCACACCGTCGCGCCCGACCTGTATCAGCTCGGCCTCTGTTTGTCCGAACATCTGGCAGGCAGCCGGATTGGCGGCAAAGATACGGCCATCCGGGGCGGTGAGCAAAACGGCGTCCATGCTGGTATCAAATAGCAGCCGATAGCGTGCTTCGCTCTCGCGCAGCGCCCGTTCGGCGGCGTCTTTAGCCAGGCGCGTTTGCTTCTGTTCCAGCGCTTCTTTCACCGCAAACGGCAGCCGGGTAATGCGGTCTTTGAGAACGTAATCGGTCGCGCCCGACTTGATGCAGTGGACAGCCGTCTCCTCATTCAGCGAGCCGGTCATCAGGATCACGGGCAGCGCCGGATCATATTCAAGCGAAAGTTTCAGAGCCTGCAGCCCGTCAAATTCGGGTAGGGTGTAGTCCGAGATGATCAGATCGGGCTGAAAGGTCGTCAACGCCGCCAGGAAGTCGTCCCGGGTATCGACGCGCGCGGAGGTGAAGACGAGGCCCTCTTTGCGCAGCACGCGCTCGGCCAGTTCGGCGTCAAACGGCACGTCTTCGACAAACAAGATGCGGATCGGCTGTTCGTCGTTCATAGATCTGCTCCTGCTGATGGGGTCGGTTGCCAGTCGATGGGGCTAACCTGCGACCATTCGGGGGTGTCGCGCCGATTAGGTCGTCGGCGGCTGATTGAGCAGCAGCCAGTACATGCCCAGGTCTCTGACGGCGACCACGAACTTATCGAAATCGACCGGCTTCACGATGTAGCTGTTCACACCCAGCCGGTAGCTTTCGACGATGTCGCTTTCTTCTTTCGAGGAAGTCAACACCACGATCGGAATGACCTTCGTGCGCGGATCGCCTTTGACGACTCGC
Organism: Chloroflexota bacterium; assembly: GCA_016219235.1. Next base: position 6,346 of record JACRBO010000419.1, on the reverse strand, counting down.
AGGACTTCCAGCCCGTCCACTTTGGGCAGTTTGAGATCCAGCAGAATCACCCGCGGCCCGTCTTCGAGCTTCCGGCCACTGAACGCGCCGCGCCCGAAGATGAAATCCAGCGCTTCTTCGCCGTCGGTGACGACGACGACATTGTTCGCCAGACGATTTTTCTTCAACGCCCGCAGGGCCAGTTCGGCATCGGCGGGATTGTCTTCGACCAGCAGGATTTCAACTTCAAATTGACGGCTCATGGCCTGCCTCCGTGCAGGGTAATGTAAAGTAAAACGTGGCCCCGCTATCGATCTGCCCTTCGGCCCACACCCGTCCGCCGTGGCGCTGAATGATACGCTGGACAATGGCCAGCCCCACCCCGATTCCTTCAAACTCCTCGGCTTTGTGCAGCCGTTGGAAGACGCCAAACAATTTGTGGGTGTAGGCGGGGTTGAAGCCGACACCGGTGTCCTTGACGAAGTAGATGTACTCGTCGCCCTGACGATAGCCGCCCACTTCGATGCGGCGCACCGGCTGCGGTAGTGTATATTTGATCGCGTTGGCGAGCAAGTTGTTCCAGACCTGGCGCAGCAGCGTGGCGTCGCCGTCGGCCTCCGGCAGGGTCGCGACGGTGAAGGTGAACTGCGCCTGCACTTCAGGCAAAACGATGTCTGCGTAGACGGCCTGAACCAGCGTCGTCATGTCAAGGCGCGACAAGACCATCTCATTCCGGGTGATCCGCGAGAGCGCCAGCAGATCGATGATAAGTTGATCCATTTTCTGGGCGTTGGCGCGCACGACGCCGAACAGCCGCTGCCCCTCGGCGTCGAACCTGTCCGCGTAATCTTCCAGCAGGATGCGCGAGAAGCCGTCGATGGCGCGCAGCGGCGCGCGCACATCGTGCGAGACGGAATAGGCGAAGGCTTCGAGTTCTTTGTTGGCGGCTTCGAGTTGGGCTTGCGCCTCTTGCATCGCTTCGAGCGCCGCCGCCCGTTGAGACTCGGCCCGCTTGCGATCGGTGTGATCCGTCATCGTCGAACGGCTCATAAGATACTGTCCGTCCTTATCGGCGATGACTGTCGCATTGAGCAGAATCGGCAGAAGCGAGCCGTCCTTGCGCACCATCTCGAGTTCCAGGTCCTGTAACCAGCCCCGCGCCTTAAAAACGGGGAAGTTCTGGTTGAAGGTTTCAACGCTGGCCGGCGTGAAGAGGTCGGTAGCCCTCATTTTCCCGATGACTTCCTCGCGGGTATAGCCCAGCCAACGCAACTCGGTGTCGTTGATGAGCACGAATACACCGTGGCTGTCGAGCGAATGATAACCGCACGGCGCATTGTTGTAGAGGTCGCTTAACTCGGCCGTGCGCTCGATCACGCGCTGTTCCAGTTCGGCGTTGAGTTTTTGGATTTCGGCTTCGGCGCGTTTGCGCTCGGTAACGTCCATGGCCATGCTGATCACCAACCGCCGTCCATCCGGCAGACGGCCAATCGGGGCCGATCCGAAATCCCAGATTCGGGCTTGCCCACTGTGCGTCCTAATCGTATATTCGCCCTCAGTTTTTGGCCCATCCAGCGCATACAATTGGTCAATATCTGCCTGGACCAGTTCCATCCGTACTCCATACGCTTTCTGGGTCCAGTCGGCAATCGTCGGAATGTCGGCGTGATCATAGCCGGTCAATTTGGTCCAGGGAGTATTGATGACCACCACTTCGCCGTTTTCGGCGTGAATCATGATTGGGAACGGCGCGCCGACTACCGCGCGGCGGAAGCGCTCTTCGCTCTCGCGCAGCGCTTCCTCGGCCTGTTTGCGCGCGGTGATATCCTCTGTGATGACAACAATGCGTGAGTCTGGCAGTCCCAACGGCGCAGCGCTGACCTGTGTCCAGATGACCTCGTCGTCTTCCAAAACGATGCCATTGACGACTTTGCGGATGGTCTTTTGCTCGGCAATGGCGCGCGTGCTGGCCAGTTCACTGGTTGGAATCTCACTGCCATCCTCGCGAATATATTTGCGGTTGCGGTATGCCCCGGCTGCCAGACCTTCCTTGTTGATGCGGACAATCTGTGCGAGCATGTCATTGGATTCCTGCAGCCTGCGATCTGGATCGAGAAGCGAGATGCCGATGGGCGCATTATCGAACACCGCCTTGAATTTTGCCTCGCTGACCCGTAGTTTTTCCTCGGCCTGTTTGCGCTCGGTGATGTCATGGTTGGTGCCGCGCCGCCCCAGGCTCGTCCCATCGGCGCGGTAGATGGCCTGGCAGGTATGCCCGATCCAACGTAGCTCGCCATCCTTGCGCAGGATGCGGAATTCCGCTTCGTGTACGCCCGATTCTCCGGGAGCCTGATGTGCGAGCGACTGGTGCTGCTCGAAGAGAAAATGATCCTCGGGATGAACGATCTGATCCAACAGGCCGGGATTTTCCAGGAATTCAGCAACGCGGTAACCGCTGATGCGCTCGCCGGAGGGGGAGGTGTAGACGATGTTGCCATCCGAGGCGCGCCAGTATTCCCAGCTGTAGGTGTAATCGGCCACGGTGCGGTAGCGTTCTTCGCTCTCCCGCAGGGCCTGCTCGGCCTGTTTGCGCTCAGTAATGTCGATCGACAGAATCACGCACCCTTCCGGCACTGGATATATTCTCAACTCGAACCAGCCTTCGCTGCCATCCGGGAACACAAACTCGTTCTCCATGGACTGCGATACGCGCTCTTCCATACAGCTCCGGATTACCCTGAAGACTTCTGTGGATTCAATGCCGGGCCACATATCCATGTATTTCTGGCCCAGCAGTTCGGCTTTGGGCCGGCGGTTGTGGATGTCCGCAACGTCGTTGAGATAGAGATAGCGCCAATCAAACCCCAGAATCTGGCAGCCTTCAAGCATGGCGTCCAGCGTGTGACGATACCGCGCTTCGCTCTCGCGCAGCGCCTCTTCCGCTCGCACACGCTCGGTGACATCGCGCCCGTACAGATTGACGTAGTCGGCCTCCAGCACCGGGGTCGCCACGAATGAAATAACCCGTTGACCCTGCTCCAGATCAGTCGTTGTGGTCTGCCGCGCCGCCAGCGCTTCAAAAGCCATTTGCTGCAAGACCGGCGGGGCCGGTTGGCCGACGACGAATTGCCAGTCGGACAACACGGCGGCACTGGCCTCATTGGCGTAAAGCAAAACACCCTCACGGTCGATGCGCAGGATGGGGTTGGGATTTTCAGCGGGGAACTTTGCCAGGCTGTTGACCGTTTCCTCAGCCTGTCTGCGTTCCACCTCTTTCGCGGCGAACTCCATCGAGAAAGACAGATCCATCGCCAGCTCGTCCAGCAGCTTGAGCTCGTCTTCGTCGAAGAAGCCTGGCTCGCCGGCATACAGATTGACGGTGCCCCGTGTCTCGCCGTTGATTTTCAGCGGAAAGGCCGCCGATGATCGATAGCCCCGCCGCAGGGCTGCCTCTCGCCACAAGGCCATTCGCGGATCATGTTCAACATCGTTGACGACGGCATGTTGACCGGTACGCAGGGCCTCGGCGGTCGGCCCTCGACCACGCGGCTGCTTCTCATTCACGACGATGTCGAGTTGTTCCAGGTAGCCGTCGTCATTCGCCCCGGCGTGCGCCGCCACTCGCACTTGTTGGCTTGCCTCATCCAGCTGCCCGATCCACGCCAGACGAAAACCGCCTTTCTCGACGGCGATACGGCAAGTGGCCTCAAACAGCGCCTGTGAATCGCGGACACGCACGATGGCCTGGTTGACGTCGCTCAGCACGGCATACACACGATTGAGCTGACGGACGCGGTCCTCCGCCCGTTTGCGATCGGTAATGTCTTCGACCGTGCCGTCATAGTACAACGTCCGGCCCTGCGGATCGCGGATGGCGCGGGCGCTCTCTCTGACAAAAATCGCCGTCCCATCCCGCCGGGTCCAGCCGGATTCCAACCCGTTGATCTGGCCGTCGCGCTCGATGGTTTCGACGAATTGCGCGCGATTATACGCTGGCTCAAAGCCATTTTGTTCGAGATCCCGGCTGGCCAGATCATCAATAGACAAGTAACCCAGCATGGCAATCAGTGCGGGATTGGCTAACAGGATTCGCCCAGCGGGCGTGGTGCGGTAAATGCCTACGGTGCTATTTTCGTACAGACTGCGGAAACGTTCTTCGTTCTCGCGCAGTGCCTCCTCGGTCTGTTTGCGTTCGGAGATGTCGTTGATGCTGGACAGGATGCACAGCCCCTGACTGAGTTGGATCACCTGAGCCGAGAACAGGCCGGTGATGAATTCGCCGCCTTTCTTTCGGAACGCGTATTCCTGGCTCATCACCGCCTGACTGGCGCGCAGAGCGGCCACGACGCTCTGTCGATCTTCTGCGTTGACCCACAGTTTCAGCCCGATGGACGTATCGGCCAGGGCTTCTGCCCGACTAAACCCCGTTATCAAGGTAAACGTGTCGTTGACCTCGATAAATGTACCGTCTTCCGCGCGCGTGATGGTGATGGCATACGGCGCGGTCTGAAAAGCCCTGGAGAACTTATCCTCGCTCTGGCGCAACGCCTCCGCTGCCTGCCGGCGTTCGGCGATGTCGTTTTCCAGCGCCATGAACAGCCGCCGATTGACCATGAGGAACAAGGCGAAGGTCAGGCCGATGAGCAGCATCTGGTAGATTAAGATGGCCAGGGTGTCATACAGACCCGACGTGAATAAGTCGTTGCTGTGCGGAGTGAGCAGGTCGGCAAAGATGCGCAGTAAGCTAATCAGGCCGTAGATTCCAAAAATCACGCCGACCGCTTTCGTTTCCCGTCGCACGTTCACGTCCACCCGGCGCAATAAGAGCCAGGCGCACTGGCCGCAGACAACCAACAAGCCTACGGAGAGATTGATATTGCGCGCCGCCAGGTTGGGCTGCCCATAGACAAAATAGGCATGCGCCAGAATGAACCCGGCTAACAGGCTGAAGTTATAACGCCGGGCACTCGTTTTTCCCACATAGTGTTCCAGGCCGATGAACATGAGCAGCGCCCCGATCAGGCTGAAGGGGACGCCAAACAACACGGACACCACATCCGGCAGGACACCGCGCAGGGCGATGAGCAAAATCGACAGGAACTGCAAGACAAAATCAGCCAGCCAGTAGCCCAGTTCTGGCGACCGCCGGCGGTTTTGTCGCCACAACGAAGCCACCACCATGGCACAGATGGCGCTGGTGATAACTGAACTGACCAGGACGGTTCTGATATCAAGCATATTCATAGGGATCCTCTGATCATGAGGATACAAGACTCAAGGCGAACGAAGCACACGCCTTGAACGGTCAAAGCGCGAGGGCAATTCTCAGTGCACTCCGAACTCGTATCAACCCTGGCAGTTGTCGAATAAACGCGCATCGCAACCTCAACATGGTGTTGATGGCGGGCCGTGATGAGGGATAGTGTAATGATACTCCCAAATGCGGAGGAGGCAACCGGCAAATGTCACCCGTTGGCGGGTGACATATCCAGTCTCGTGGGCAGATCCGCCGGCCTGATTACAGGTTACGTGTACCCGTTCGACGCCGGCAAACGCTCTGGCCGCCGTGGGCACGCTAACAGGGTCCCAGTGGCACGGCCAGAGCGATTGAGTCTGGATGAGTTGAATGTTGAGGCCTGCTTACAACCGACTGACGCGGGGTGCCGGCGGGATGTTACGTGCGCGCCTGAAGCCGTTTCGATGGGGACAGATGCTTCTTCAAGTACAACCCGGTATGCGATTGCTTATTCGCCGCGATCTGTTCCGGCGTGCCTTCCGCGACCAGATAACCGCCCCGATCGCCGCCCTCCGGCCCCAGATCGATCAACCAGTCCGACACTTTGATGATGTCGGGATGATGTTCGATGATGACAATGCTGTTGCCCTGATCGACGAGGCGGTTCAATACCTCGATCAGCTTGTGGACATCCGCGGCGTGCAGGCCCACCGACGGCTCATCGAGGATGTACAGCGTGTGATCGGTGGCACGCTTGCTCAGTTCCTTGCTCAACTTCACGCGCTGCGCCTCGCCGCCCGACATCGTGGGAGCAGGTTGCCCCAATCGGATGTAACCCAGGCCCACATCTTCCAGTGTCTTGAGTTTGCGTTGCAAGGGCGGAATGTTCTCGAAGAAGATCAACGCTTCGCTGACCGTCATGGCCAGCACTTCGGCGATGTTCTTGTCCTTGTAGCGGATTTGCAGCGTCTCGCGATTGTAGCGCGCGCCGTGGCACACATCGCACAGCACGTACATATCGGCCATGAACTGCATCTCGATCTGGATTTCGCCTTGCCCCTCGCACGCCTCGCAGCGCCCGCCTTTGACGTTGAAGGAGAAGCGTCCCGGCAAGTAACCGCGCACTTTCGA
>JACRBO010000402.1 GCA_016219235.1 Chloroflexota bacterium | reverse complement strand
GTGCACCAACGTCAACCTAGTCAAGCCGTATGTGGCGGCCATCAACTTCACCGATAGTCCCTCGGCGACGGCGCGGATGTCGAGTTGGGCGTGCAGTATTATGGCGCTGCAGAACGGCGCGGAGCCGGTGATGCAGATCGCGGCGCGCGACCGCACCCGCGTGGGCCTGCAATCGGACGTGCTGGGCGCGACGGCGCTGGGCATCAAGAATATGCTGTGCCTGTCGGGCGATAATGCCCGCATGGGGCCGTCGCCGATGAGCCGCCTCGACGTGATCGACATCGATTCGATCCAGATGCTGTGGATTCTGCGGCGGATGCGCGACGAGGGCAAGTATCTGGACGGCCGCGAGATGAAGTTCCCGCCTAAGATGTTCCTGGGCGCGGCGGCCAGCCCGTATGCCAGCGAGCCGCGTTTCCAGGCGATCCGCGAACACAAGAAGATCAACGCGGGCGCGCAGTTCTTCCAGACCAACCTGGTGTTCGATGCGGACAGGCTGGACATCTGGCTGAACGAACTGGCGAAGCGCAACATTCTCGATAAAGTCTACATCCTTATCGGCATCACGCCGCTGAAGACGTTCAAGATGGCGAAGTATATGAACGATACCGTGCCGGGCGTCTTCGTGCCGGAGCCGATTCTGAAGCGCATGGAAGCGGCCGGCGATCGCGCGGAAGAAGAAGGCGTGCAGATTGCGCTGGAACTGATCGAGCAGATCAAGATGAAGCAGGGCGTCAACGGCCTGCACATCATGGCCGTGGGCTGGGAAGAGATCGTGCCGCGCATCATCCGCGAGGCGGGCCTGCTGCCGGAAGGCTTTGTAGAGCCGCCGCCCGTGCCGAAGGAGCCGGCGAAAGAAAAGAAACTGAAGTTGGAGCCAGTTGCCGCGCCGGTGGTGTCAGCGAATTAATCGAATCAGCAAGTAGCGAATAAGCGCAGCATCGAATGGAAATCGTTCGGTGCTGCGTTGTTTGTAAGGCAAGGCGGGTTGTAGCCGGCACCCCATACGACGGCCCGTTTGACGAACGGACCGAGCACCCCACATTTGCCAGTTCTTAAGCTGATCGCCGCACGGCTAAGCTTATCCCCTGGCTTCAATGAGTTTGTGTATAACGTCGGCCACGATGCGCGGCAACGTCGAGCGCGATACCCCCATCTGCTCGGCTGCATCCGCCTGATACCGCTTTTCCAGATCGGTCGGGCGCAGTGCCGCCAGTTCCTCGTGCAGCAGCGTGACCGCCTGTGCGATGGCGTCGAGTGCTGATCACCCCCATCGAACAAGTTCCCCCGCGAGCAGAATAAGCCAGTTGCCTATTCACCCGGTGAGATGCTAGTTGTCATCTCGTTGTTATGACAGTGCGCGTTTAGCCCTTCAAACGATTGTGTTACACTGATTTTGGTCGTTATATCAATTCGGGATAGCGCAATTTGGGAAACACCCGATCGAGCTGTCTACCGCCTCCGATTGTTCCACTCATCCATCAAGCCTGGCGCGAGCCGCCCGGTTGAGCCGCTTCGAGTTGTTTGTAGGTCGTTACACCCAATTCAAAGCCCACACTCTACCTTAAGGAGACTGAGATGCAAAAGCGATTCTTGAACGTCAATGGTGTAGATCGAACGATCATCGTCGATCCCGAAGCGATGCTGGCGGACGTCATCCGCAAGCAGATGCACCTGACCGGCACCAAGGTCTCGTGCAACGACGGGCACTGCGGCGCGTGCTCGGTGATGGTGGACGGCAAGCTGACGCTGGCCTGCATCACGCCGCTCAAGCGTGTGGCCGACGGCGCGAAGATCATTACCGTCGAAGGCATCGGCCAGCCCGGCAACCTGCATCCCATTCAGGCAGCGATGGCGGCCCTGGGCGCGGCGCAGTGCGGTTTCTGCACGCCGGGCTTCGTGGTCTCGACCAAAGCTCTGCTCGACAAGCACCCCAACCCTACGCGCGAAGAAGTGCGCGCCTGGCTCACACAGCATCACAATGCTTGCCGCTGCACCGGCTACAAGCCTATCGTAGACGCCATCATGGAAGCCGCCGCTGTGATGCGTGGCGAGAAGCCGATCGAAGACATCCTCTTCAAGATGCCGAAGGATGGCCGCATCTGGGGCACGAACTATCCGCGCCCGACCGCCGAGCAGAAGGTGTCTGGCACGTTGAAGTACGGCCAGGACCTGGGCCTGGAAATGCCGGCCGGGACACTGCAACTGGCGCTGGTGCAGGCCAAAGTCTCGCACGCCAACATCCTCTCGATCGATACCAGCGAAGCCGAGAAGATGCCGGGTGTGGTCAAGGTCGTAACGCACAAGGATGTTAAGGGCAAGAATCGCATCACCGGCCTGATCACGTTCCCGTCCAACAAGGGTGACGGTTGGGATCGCCCGATCCTGTGCGATACGAAGGTCTTCCAGTACGGCGACGCGATCGCGATCGTGTGCGCCGACACCATCGAGCAGGCGAAGGCCGCGGCCGAGAAGGTCAAAGTCGAACTGGAAATGCTGCCCGCGTACATGAGCGCACCCGCCGCCATGGCCGATGACGCGATCGAGATTCACCCCGGCACGCCCAACGCCTATTACGAACAGAAGGTCGTGAAAGGCCCCGACACTGCGCCGATCATGGAGACCGCGCCTTACGTCGTCGAGGATAGCTTCTATCTGCAGCGCCAGCCGCACTTGACGATCGAGAGCGACATGGGCTTCGCTTACTACGATGAAGAGGGTCGCTTGACGATTCAATCCAAGAGCATCGGTGTTGTCCTGCATCAGCTCATGATTGCCCCAGGCATTGGTGTCGAGCCAGAGAAGCTGCGCCTGATCCAGAACCCGGCTGGCGGCACATTCGGTTACAAGTTCAGCCCGACGATGGAAGCGCTGCTCGGCGTGGCCTGCGTGGCAACCCAGCGTCCGGTCTACCTTGAATACGATTACCAACAGTTCATGCAATACACGGGCAAGCGTTCGCCGTTCTGGATCGACATCAAGCTGGCCGCCGACAAAAACGGCAAGATCGTGGCGATGGAACATGACTATCTCGTCGACCACGGCCCGTATTCCGAATTTGGCGACCTGCTGACCCTGCGCGGCGTGCAGTACATCGGCGCGGGTTACAACATTCCTAGCATCCGTGGCCGTGGCCGCACCGTTGCCACGAATCACTCCTGGGGCTCAGCCTTCCGCGCTTATGGTTCGCCGCAGGCGTTCCTCGCGTCGGAGAGCCTGGTCGATGAACTCGCCGAGAAGGTTGGGATGGACCCGTTGGAGTTCCGCTATCTCAACGCTTATCGTCCCGGCTCCACCACTCCCAACGGCCAGGATCCCGAAGTCTACAGCCTGCCCGAAATGTTCGAGAAACTCCGCCCGATCTACAAGGAAGCCAAAGAGCAGGCCGCCCGCGAATCCACGCCTGAGAACAAGAAGGGCGTCGGCATCACCCTCGGCATTTATGGCTGCGGCCTGGATGCCCCGGATGCAGCCGAAGCCTGGATTGAACTGACCAAGACCGGCGTAACAGTCTACACCACCTGGCATGATCATGGTCAGGGCGCCGACATGGGCGTGGTTGGCACGGCGCACGAAGCGCTTCGTCAGATCGGGATCAAGCCCCAACAGATCGCACTGGTTTTGAATGACACCGCCCGCACTCCCTGGGGTGGCCCGGCCGGCGGCAGCCGCAGCCAGGTTGTGATCGGCAATGCCATCGTCAACGGTTGCGACCAGCTGGTCGCTGCTCTGACGAAGAAGGATGGCACCTTCCGCACCTACGACGAAATGGTGGCCGAGAATCTGCCCTTGAAGTACGTCGGCAAGTGGGGCAATGCAAACATCAACACAGGTTGCGACGCCAACGGTCAAGGCTCGCCATTCACGATTTACATGTACGGCTTGTTCCTGGCGGAAGTCAGCGTCAACACGAAGACCGGCAAGACCACGGTTGAGGGCTTCACGGCGATGGCCGACATCGGCAAGATCAACAACAAGTTGGTCGTCGATGGTCAGATGTACGGCGGCATCGCGCAGGGCATCGGCCTGGCGCTGTCCGAGGACTTCGAGGATATCGAGAAGCACAGCACGATGTTGGGTGCGGGTATCCCGTACGCCAAGGACATCCCCGACAAGATGAACATCATCTACTTCGAGAATGCCCGTGAGCAGGGTCCGCACGGCGCCGCGGGTGTCGGTGAACTGCCGCTGACCTCGCCGCACGTCGCCGTTGTCAACGCCATCTACAACGCGACCGGCGTCCGCATCACGCACCTGCCGGCGCGACCGGAGAAGGTGCTGGCCGGTTTGAAGGAACTTGAGACGAAGAAGGTACTCGCTTAATCACGCTGCTCCCCTGGCGTACCCCCGTGAACTTCACGGGGGTACGCTTGAAGTTCATCCATCGCATCACTTCTCCAGGCTTGACAAATTGCCGAGCGAACAGTTCCGGGCTTTGCGTTGACCTCACAACCACTATTTGATTTTGATGGTGCGACTGTTCCTCAAAGCGGCTAGTCACCGGGTGATGTGATAGTTGTCATCATCCTGGGGTGACAGGGGGAGTACTGGCCGTGCCTTAATTGTGCTACAGTGAATGGCATCATCAGGACTTGAAGACGATTGTAGCCCAGGCTTCCCCGCCTGATTGTTGACTGGGCTTATTCCACGAAATACCAGCCTGACAAGTCCGATAGTCGAGATCATGAAGGAGGTAATCACCCACTGTACCTCTTGGCTGCGCCTGTCACACGTTCGCGTATCACCTCAGCAGCACCAGCAACCGCCGTTAAACTATACTCCCGGAGGAAATCGTGAAACTGAAGTTCGGTCCGCTAGCTTTGAGCGTAGGTGTCCTGGCTGCGATTTGGACCTACGCATCGATCAAGTTGGGTCTGTCCACGTGGGCAGCGTTTGTCGGTTGGGCACTCTTCTTCGTCGCCGGTGCCGATACCAAGGCCCTCAGCAAGGCCGGTGTGCCGATCGTCGTCGGCGTGCTGTTCGGGTATCTGTCGCTGTACGGCCTCAAACTCGAGGGCGAAATGGCCTTCATTGGTGTGTCGGTCGCAGTCGGTGTGGCGGCGTTGCTCCTCATCCTGCTGATGAACTGGGCGCCCACGGCGCTGGCGCCCGCTGCGGTCGCCGGCTTTGCAACGTTCTTTGGTTTCACTCTGGTCAAGACCGATGTCTTTGACCTGAACCACGTCTTGTTCACCCTGTTGGCGCTGGCGATCGGTCTGGCACTGGGCTGGCTCTCGGTCAGTCTTCCAGCCTGGTTCAGCAAGCCGGCCCAAGCTTAGTTGATGTCTTAAAGTGCCACGCTGACGTTGCCTGACCGCTTCACGCACTGCCTGGAACAACAGCGCCAGGCGGCACGGCTTCCACTTATATCCGGTGAACGGCACTCTCCAAAGGTGCCGTTTACCCATTTCGCTATAGCGCGGTAATCACCGGATGAGTAATTCAACCAGGTTAGCGTCACGGCGAGCCGCAGCTCCAGCGCGGCGAAGTATTCGCTATACAGCGCGGCGTGACGGTCAAGACAAATATGCCGATCATTAGCGACCTGCTCACAAGTATCACAGCCGGCCCGGCTATCCTCGCCCGAGAGGTACTCGTCGGCCTGTATTGGACTGCCGTGTATGGAACAAGGGTGGGTCTCGCCGCGACGCCCGCCGACATCTCATGTTGCTTCGCAGCCGATGTCAAAGACGTCGGGCAGCTGCACACCCGATCGGTGCGTGAGCTGGCCGAAGGGCTGCGGTCAAATCATCCGCTCGAAGTGACCATCGGCATGGCCGCGCTCAATTCATTGATCGAAGTGAATGAGGCCGACGGCGTGGAGATCAACGCACGGGACGTGATCCTCGATCGGGGACACGGCAAGAACGTCGCCACGATCGGCCATTTCCCGTTCACGGACGCGCTGCGCGAAGTCGCCGCAAACACGTGGGTACTCGAACTCAATCCCACGCCCGGGGATGTGCCCGCCGAACGAGCGCCTGAATTGCTGCCGCAAGCGGATGTCATCGGCCTGACGGCGACCACCTTGTTGAACGGCACGTTCGAATCGTTAGCGAAGTTGTTTCCGCCCAAAGCGCTGGTGGTCATGCTTGGCCCCAGCACGCCATTGAGTGAAGTCTTATTTGATTACGGCGTCAACATGCTCGGCGGTGCGCTCGTCACCGATCCGGCAGCGGCTTTCCACTACATCGGGCAAGGCTCGTCGTTACATCGCGTGCCCGGCGTAAAGCGTGTGACCTTAGTCAAAGACCGTTGAACGATCGCCAGGCAACATCTGTCAAACGACAACGACTGCGCCTCAACCGGTTCAGCACCGAGTAGAAGGTGTGAGCCTGTCCGGAGCACTGCCCTGGTTAGAGGCCAAGTCTACATCACGGTCACTGATCGGCGTAACTTCTACGAGACAGAGGCGTGCGACTTGCCGCCCGATAATGTGCAAGACAGATCACCCATCTCTCACCGTCGCACACTATTCAGGAGGATTTCCAATGGCAGACATTACGATCCAACAGGCGCAAGCTGTGCTTGAAGCCGCGCTCATGAAAGCCGAAGAAATCAACACAAAAATGGACATCGCGGTCGTCGATGCCGGCGCGAATCTCAAAGCGTTCGTCCGAATGGATGACGCCTTCCTCGGGAGCATCGATATTTCCATCAAGAAGGCCAGGACAGCGCGGATGTTCAACATGCCGACCGGCGACCTGGGCAAATTGGCGCAGCCCGGCGCGCCGCTCTTCAATATCGAGCATTCCAACGACGGGCTGATCACCTTCCCCGGCGGCGTCCTGTTGACCAACAAGGACGGCGTGATCATTGGCGCGGTGGGTGTATCCGGCAGCTCGGTGGAAGACGACCACTGTGTGGCGACTGCCGGAGCCATCGCCCTCAGGCAATCGTTCAACTGAACAGGCGATCGACGCAGGACGTGACGGACAGACATGGGTGTGCCGGCGCGTCCTGCGTCGATGAATCAGACCGACTGATGGTACAAAGCGAACTGCGCGAACTCGAAGCTCAGTGCATTCAGGAATGTGCGCCGACTTGCACAGCGGTCTGTCCTGTCCACGTCGATGTCCGGGCGATGCTGACCGAGATCGGGCGCGGCGACTTTTCGGCTGCGTTGAAAGTGTATCGCGCCACGGTGCCCTTTCCCGGCGTGATCAGCCGCATTTGCGATCAACCTTGCCAGGAAGTGTGCCGGCGTAGCGACGCGGGCGATGCCATTGCCATCCGCGCGCTCGAACGCGCCGTCGTCGAACACGGCGACCTATTGGCCGGGAAGAAGCGCCCGCTGCCCAAACGCAGCCAGCAAGTGGTCATCATCGGCGGCGGAGTGAGCGGCCTGACTGCCGCACACGATCTGGCGCGCAAAGGCTACAAAATCTTGATCGTCGAAGCCACCGATCGGCCGGGGGGCAGCCTGTGGCTGAGTGATGATCGCGATTTGCCCAAAGATATTTTGCAGCGCGACATCGACGCGGTGTTGGCGATCGGCATCGAGGCGCGGTACAACACCCCGATCGATCATATACGCCTGACCGATCTGCGCCACCAGTTCGACGCCGTCTATCTCGCTATTGGTGCACACATGCCCGATGACTTTGAACTCGAACGCGACGAACAGGGCACGCTCAAAGTCGATGCGGTGACGTTTGCCACCAGTGCCGACGGCGTATTCGCGGGCGGCGGCGTGCTGTGGGGCAAGGAGATGCGATCGGCCATCACGTCGATCTCGGAAGGGCGACGTGCGGGCATCTCGATCGATCGGTATTTGCAGCAGGTGTCGCTGACCGCGTCGCGCATCAACGAAGGGCCATACACTTCGTGCTTGTACACGAACACGGCCGGGCTTGAGCCGCAGCCCTTGATCGAGATCACCGATCCGGCTGAAGGCTACGAATGGCACGAAGCGATTCAAGAGGCCAAACGCTGTATCCAGTGCGAATGCATGGAGTGCGTGAAAGCCTGCGAATATCTGAAGCAGTATGAACGCTATCCGCGCAAGTATGTGCGCGAAATCTACAACAATCTCTCGATCGTGAAGGGCACGCGCTACACCAACACGTTCATCAACTCGTGCAGCCTGTGCGGCCTGTGTGGCGAGATTTGTCCCGAAGGGTTGGACATGGGGGCGGTCAACCTGAATGCGCGGCGCGAGATGGTAGCGACCAATCGCATGCCGGCGTCGGCTCACGACTTTGCGCTGCGCGATATGGCCTTCAGCAACAGCGATAAATTCGCGCTGGCGCGCAACGCCCCCGGCGCCACGACTAGCGACTATGTCTTCTTCCCCGGCTGCCAACTCAGCGCCTCATCACCTGAGCACATCGAGAAAGTCTACGCTTACCTCAACGAGCGTTTGCCTGAGAGCAAGGTCGGCTTGATGCTGGGCTGTTGCGGCGCGCCCGCTAACTGGGCCGGCCGAACCGATCTCTTCGAGAATGCGCTCGCCGATTGGCGCGAGAACCATCGACGCCTGGGCCAACCGAAAGTGGTGTTGGCCTGTTCGAGTTGCTATCAAGTCTTCAAGACGCATTTGCCTGAAGTCGAGATTGTGTCTTTGTGGGACTTGTACGATCGCCTCGGCTTGCCAGAGCAATCAGCAACACCTGCACTGCATCCGCAGCGCGGTGCAAGTGTCAGCAATCAACAATCGACAATCACCATTCACGATCCCTGCACTACTCGCCATGAAGGCCACATTCAAGACAGCGCGCGTCACATCGTGCAGCAGTTGGGCTATGAAATTGCCGAACTGCCCTTAAGCCGCGAGAAGACCGAGTGTTGTAGCTACGGCGGCAATATGTGGCTGGCTAATCGCGACCTGGCAAAGAAAGTGGTGGAGCGACGGGTGGCCGAAAGCCCGCTGGACTACGTGACCTACTGCGCCATGTGCCGCGACTTCTTTGCCGCGCAGGGCAAGCGCACCCTGCATTTGCTCGATCTGATCTACAATCAGGCGACGGCTGAGCCGGCGGCGCGGCGCGGCGTGGCGTACCGCGGGCCGGGCTATTCACAGCGCCATGAAAATCGCGCGCGGCTCAAACGCAAATTACTTCAAGACCTGTGGGGCGAAGCAATGGACGGACAACCGGCATACGAAGCGATCAAGTTGATCATTCCCGACGAAGTGCGCGCTCGCATGGACGAGCGCCTGATTCTGGCCGAAGACGTTCAGCGCGTGCTGGACTACGCGCAGCGCACTGGCCGCCGCTTCCTGAACCGCGAGAGCGGTCACTATCTGGCGTATTTTAAGCCGACAGCCGTGACCTATTGGGTGGAGTTTGTAATACAAGATGATGCGTTCGTGATCTTCAAGACGTACAGTCATCGAATGGAAGTTCCGGGGAGTACTCAGCCATGACCGAACAATCCACGTGGCTGTGTGGCAACTGCAACATCCCGCTGCAAACCGGGCAAGTCGATGTGGCCTACATGGACAACGCCTTCCCCGTCGATCTGTTGAAGTGCCCCAACTGCGGGCTGGTCTTCGTGCCGGAAGAATTGGCGCTGGGCAAGATGGTGGAAGTGGAAAAGCAGTTGGAGGATAAGTGATGAGTGACGAGTGTCCCACGGTCTGCGCTGTACGATAAGCAATAGGCTACGGGCGATTGGCGAGTGTGATGATTGACGAACGCGTACGGTTGTATGAACAAAGCCCGCTGCTGGAAGTGGCGGGCGAGACGATCCGGCCGGGCGGGCTGGCGTTGACCGATCGGGCGTTGGGGTTGTGTGCGCTGCCGATCGGTTCGCGCGTCCTCGATGTGGGCTGTGGGCCAGCCGCGTCGAGCAAGCGTCTCGTCAATCACTTCGGCTTCAACGCGATCGGGCTTGATCCATCCGAGATGCTGTTGCAATCAGGCCGACGGCGCAACCTGCATTTGCCGCTCGTGCAGTCGTATGGCGAGTGGCTGCCGATTGCGGACAATCAATTCGACGCGGTGCTGACCGAGTGCAGTCTCTCGGTGATGCGCGAAACCGATCGGGCGTTGAACGAGTTCCAGCGCGTGCTGCGCGCGGATGGTTATTTGATCTTGAGCGACGTCTACGCGCGCAATCCAGCCGGTATTGAAGCGCTACAGTATTTGCCCATCGATTCCTGTTTGTGTGGCGCAGTCTCGCAGGCGCAGATCATCGATCGGATTGAGTCAGCCGGCTTCAGAGTTTTGCTTTGGGAAGATCACACCCAGGCACTCAAGGTCTTCACAGCCAGGCTAATCTGGTCGAACGGTTCGCTCCAGCAGTTCTGGTGCCGGGCCACATCCCGCGCGGACGCGAGCACGATTCAAGCGGCCATTGCCCGATCAAAACCCGGCTACTATTTGCTCATCGCTCAGAAGATCGATCGCTGAGCGGTCCTTACGCATTGCTCGTCACGCAACACGCACCACGCTTTCAGGAGGTTACCATGAGCGATCTCGATCGCATGCGCGAACTGAAACAACACGGTTTCTTTTGCAGCCAGATTCTCATGACGCTTGGCCTTGAATTGCAGGGCAAAGAGAACCCCGATCTCATTCGTGCCGCGCACGGGCTGGCGGGCGGCCTGGGCTTCACGGGCGAAACGTGTGGCGCGCTGACGGGTGGCGCGTGCCTGTTGGCCCTGTACGCCGGCAAGGGCCTGCTCGCCGACGACGACGATCCGCGTCTACTGTTTATGATCGAAGATCTGGTGAAGTGGTTTAAGCAGGGCTACGGGCAGGACTACGGCGGTATCCGCTGCGAGACGATTCTATCGGGCACATCGAACGCGCAGGCTACGCGGTGCCCCGCGATGGTCGCCGGCACATTTCAGAAAGTGAAAGAGTTACTGGTTGAAAATGGCTTCGATCTTGCCGGATCAGATTACGACGATTAATGACCGTCATTGCGAGGAGCGCAGTTCGCGACGAAGCAATCTCCGTGAGTCTGGGGACGAGATTGCTTCGCACGCCTTGCCCGCCGCTTTGCGGCGGAGGCGCGCCGGGCGAACGGCGCTCGCAATGACGCTCTCGGAAGATGTGTTTGTCGCCGAAACGTCCGTCCTCTCGACAACCGAGAGCGTTTGCCCCGAATGCCTCGCGCGTATTTCCGCGCAGCGCGTTCAACGCGGCGACGATGTTTACCTGCGCAAAGTGTGCGCGCAGCACGGCGCGTTTGAAACGATCCTCTGGCGTGGGCAACCCGCCTATACCGATTGGGCCCGGCCAAAAATCCCCGTGCATCCGACGAAGCCCTTCACCCCGATCGAGCGCGGCTGCCCGTTCGATTGCGGCCTGTGCGCCGATCATCGCCAGCACACCTGCACCGCCTTGCTTGAAGTGACGCAGCGCTGCGATCTGCGCTGCCCGTTTTGCTTCGCCGGCGCTGGTAATTCGTCAACGCCCGATCCTGATCTCAATATCATCGAACACTGGTACCGGCGCGTGCTTGATGCAGGGGGGCCGTACAACATTCAACTCTCCGGCGGCGAGCCAACCCTGCGTGATGACTTGCCTGACATCGTGGCGCTGGGCAAATCCCTCGGCTTCAATTTCATCCAACTCAACACGAACGGCCTTCGGTTAGCGCGCGATGTCGAGTACGTGCAGCGCCTTAAGCAAGCGGGGTTGTCTTCGGTATTCCTGCAATTCGATGGCACGCACGACGACATCTTCGCCGCCACACGCGGCGTCAAGCTGCTCGATCGGAAACGCGCCGCGATCGAGCACTGCGCCGAATACGAACTCGGCATCGTGTTAGTGCCCACGCTCGTGCCCGGCGTCAATACGGCTGATCTCGGCAACCTCATCGATTTTGCGTTGCGATATTTCCCGGCGGTGCGCGGCGTTCACTTTCAGCCGGTCAGCTACTTCGGGCGCTATCCGCACGCCCGAGTGGGCGCGTCCGCCCAGGTGGGCGCGCCGGCCGATGCCGATCGCATCACCATTCCCGAAATCATGCGCGCCATTGAGAATCAAACGCGGGGCCGGATCAAAGTCGAGAACTTCACGACTTCGGGCTGCGAGAACGCACTGTGTTCGCTGCATGCCAACTTCGTCGTCATGCCCGACGGCGCGCTCCGCGCGTGGACGCAGCAAAGCAACAGCGGTTGCTGCACGCCGCAGCCCGCCGAGATCGGCGCGGCCAAAACACGCGATTTTGTCGCCAGATACTGGTCGTCAGCCGCCACTGTCGTTTCGCTGGATTCGATCGGCGCGTCGCCGTTTGGCGAATGGGATGTATTCCTGTCGCGCACCAGGACGCACACCTTTTGCATTTCGGGCATGGCCTTTCAGGACGCGTGGAATCTCGATCTCGATCGGCTGCGCGATTGCTGCATCCATACCGTCAGCCCCGACGGGCGACTTATTCCGTTTTGCGCTTACAATTTAACTGATCGACAAGGTCGTTCGCTCTATCGACAGCCGCTATGAACCTGACGCCGCTTGAACCATGGATCGATCGCAAGATCGATCAGGCTGATCTCGAAACTTATCAACTGCGAAAGTTGAACGAGACACTGCGTCTCGCCAGGGACCGGAGCCGGTTCTATCGCCTGCCATCGATCGACCTGCCGATCGATCTCGGCCGCCTGTCCGATCTCAGCCGCTGGCCTTTCACCACTGCCGATGAGATTCGCGCCACCCCGCTGGCGTTCGTGACGGTGTCGCAAGACGAGATTCAGCGCGTCGTCACGCTCGATAGTTCCGGCACCAGCGGCTTGCCCAAGCGGCTCTACTTCACACGCGAAGATCAGGCCCTCACGATCGATTTCTTTCACTTTGGCATGTCCACCTTCACCGCGCCCGGTGATCGCGTGTTGATCCTGCTCCCCGGCGAAACACCCGGCAGCGTGGGTGACCTGCTGGCGACCGGGCTGCAACGTCTGGGCGCGGTCCCGATCAAACACGGCCCTGTGCGCGATGCGGCGGCGACGCTGGCCGTGATGCGCCGCGAAAAAATTGACGTCATGGTCGGCGTGCCCACGCACACGCTAGCGCTGGCGCTGGCCCGTCATCCGGCCAGACCGGCGCTCAAGCTCAAGAGCGTGCTGCTGTCCACCGATCATGTCTCCAACGCCATCCGGCACGCCATCGAAGCCGCTTTTAACTGCACGGTTTATAATCACTATGGCATGACGGAGATGGGGCTGGGCGGCGGCGTCGAGTGCGAAGCGCGGCGCGGCTATCATCTGCGCGAGGCAGATCTGTTGTTTGAGATCATCGATCCCGCTTCGGGTGAGCGCGTGCCCGATGGCGAATATGGCGAAGTGGTCTTCACCACGCTCACGCGGCGCGGGATGCCGTTGATTCGCTATCGAACGGGCGACGTGAGCCGTTTCCTCACCGGTCAATGTGCGTGCGGCACGCGCCTGAAGACTATGGAAAGAATTACGCACCGCCTGGATGGACGCTGCCCGGTTGGCGATAGCTATTTGACCATGGCCGATCTGGATGAGGCGATCTTTCCCATCGCCGGGGTATTGAACTTCGCCGCCACTCTGTTGCGCGATAACGGTCGCGATAGCCTGCACCTTGACGTTAGAGTGGCCGACGATGCTCCGGTGGCGTCGATCATTCAGGCCATCCCGCGCGCGATTCCGTTCAGGCAGTATCTCGACGTGCGAGTCTCGATTGTCAACTCGTTGCGAGCGGGCACGGCCAAGCGCAGCATTATCGACTGGAGAAATCACGCGTGAAACTGACCCACGCCCTGCGTCTCAACTCTACACCGCGCGTCGCCATTGTCGGCGGCGGCGGCAAAACGACGACGATGTTTACTCTGGCGCGTGAATATCCCTCGCCCGTCATCGTCGCGGCTACGGCCCACATGGCGATCGCACAATTGGAGATGGCCGATCGGCATATCTTTGTCAACGCGCCGGCGGAGCTTGACGGTTTTCAACTTCAATCGGGCGTCACGTTCTTCAGCGGGCGCGAGAACAGCACGGCCAAGACGATGGGCCTGACCGTTGAAAGTACGCGGGCGGTGCTCGCGTTAGCGGAGGCGAACGCCGCGCCCCTGTATATCGAGGCCGACGGCTCGAAGTGTTTGCCGCTCAAAGCACCGGCCGAGCACGAGCCGCCCATTCCCGATTTCGTGGACACCGTGATCTATGTGGTCGGTTTAGCGGGGCTTGGAAAACCATTGAACGATGAAGCCGTTCACCGCCCCGATCGATATGCCCGGTTATCGGGCCTGGCAATCGGCGAGGCCGTCACGCCCGACGCCGTTGCCAGCGTGCTGCGCAGCCCGCTCGGCGGCTTGAAGAACATCCCGGCAACGGCGCGGCGGATCGCGGTGCTGAATCAGGCCGACACACCGGAGCTGCAGGCACAGGCGCAGATCATTGCCCGACAGTTGCTGCCGGCGTATCAAACCGTGATTATTTCAGCGCTGAAATTCCAGCAGATTTTCGCCGTCCACGAAGCCACGGCGGGCGTTATTCTCGCGGCAGGCGCCTCGACACGCATGGGTCAGCCCAAGCCGCTGCTGATATGGCGCGGTGAACCCTTTATTCGACACGTAGCACGCACAGCGCTGGCCGCGGGTTTGTCGCCGGTGGTGATCGTGACCGGCGCGCACGATTCAGCGATTCGCGCCGCCGTGAGCGACTTGCCCGTGCAAGTGATTCACAACGCGGAATGGGCGGCGGGCCAAAGCACTTCGGTCAGGGCCGGACTCAACGTGTTGCCGCCAGACATCGGATCGGCGATGTTCCTGCTGGCCGATCAGCCGCACATTCCGATCGAGTTGGTGAAGACCCTCATCGATCAACATGCGCAAGCGTTAGCGCCCATCGTCGCGCCGTTGATTGAGGATCGACGCGGCAATCCGGTGCTGTTTGATCGATCGACCTTTGATGCGTTAAGCTCGCTGAGCGGCGATGTGGGCGGACGCGCGGTTTTTTCCAAACACCCTGTGACCTATGTGCCCTGGCACGACGCGCGTCTGTTATTGGATGTGGATACGCCTGAGGATTATCAACGCCTCAAGACGTTAGAGGGCCGATCGGTATGACACAGACCACCACCCTGTCACCCGAATATGTGCTGCTGGGGCTGCTGAGTCAGCAACCTGCGCACGGCTACGATCTGCACCACCGGCTGATCGAAGAACTGGGACAGATCTGGCATATCAGCCTGAGCCAGACGTACAACATTCTCAAGCGGCTCGAAGCCAAAGGTTTCATCGTCGGCGTTGTGCAAGCGCAAGAAAAGGCGCCGCCGCGCCGCCGCTTTCGCCTGACGACCCTCGGTCGCCGCCGGTTCGAGGAATGGCTTGGCGCAGCCACCGAACCGCGCGCGCGCGCGATTCGCGTGGAATTTCTGACGCGGCTGTACTTCACCTATATCGCTGATCCCGGCGCCGCCCGGAGCCTCATCGAATTTCAGATCGCAGACACCCGGGCCGGGATAGCGCGCCTGACCACGGTCCTGGCTGAACTTCCGCCGGATCAAACCTTCAATCAGTTGGGGCTTGACCTGCGCTTGCGCCAGTTGACGTCGGTGTTGGACTGGCTGGCAGAGTGCCGTGCCATTCTGGGCTTTGAGCCATGACCCGATCGGGTGTCAGACGTTCTGTACGTGTGCACGCCAAGTTTGTCAGCGCGTAGCAGAGCGGGCTCCGTGCGTAGCCCCCGCGTATCCGGCGGCGTGGGAGCCGCCTCTGCTGACACCTTTTGCTTGCACACTCTGTACCCGAACGATTTACACAGGCGGTCATCTGAAGTATAATGTGGACCTAAACATTCCACGCTCCGTGGAGCGTGTGGAAATGATCGACAAGAGGAAGTCACCATGGATGTCCCGCCTGCTTCCCACCCCCTGTGGAGTAACATCGTTTCCGGCAAGGCCAGGTTTGAGTTTGAGTTCCTGGCGACAAAACTGATCTTGAGGCACTTGACCTTCCAGGTGAAGCAGAACCCCTCGCCAGACACCATCCAGCGCTGCGCCCAGGAGCTCCGTAACGTCTTCGCCCGCAACCTGAGTCTGTCGTGTGTCCAGCGTGACCTGATTCAAGTATTTGGAGGAGGCTCGTTGAGCAGCGAAATGCATGAAGTGGCCGAAGTCAAAACGATGATTGCCAGAGGCAAGCGGCTGCTGTTAGCCGGTGAAGAGACCCTGCTCAAGCAGCTGCCGGCGGGCAACTGGATCGGCGGCTCGATACCGTATTTCATGACCGAACAGGGCGGCCTGACGACGCAGTATATGATCCACGTGACCGAACTGCCGGACTTCATTTCCGAGCTGTCGGTCAAAGTCTACGACGCCGCGACACTGGCGAACGTCTACACGGACATGCCGGCGAACGGTTTCAGCGTCATTATCATTCCCGCGTTCTGCGCGACGCACCTCGACTTTGCGCTGCACGCGCCGGAGTACAGGGGCTTTGCGATCCGCCCGTTGATTGGCTGGATCTCAGGCGTACACCTCAACGAGCTGGGTAAGCTGCCTCCCAAGGTGTTTAATGGTCAGACCAAAACGATGCTGGAAGACGGCGCCGTGGTGATGCACGTGACCCTGCCCCCGGACAAGGTCGCCGAGGTGGGCATCCTCAACATCTTTGAACAGAGCGACGGCGATACGATCACGTTTCCGCAGAACGGCTTTAGCGTCCGCGAGGCCCACGTGAACGGAGTCAGAACCAATTTTGCCGAATACATCACGAAGAACCGGTTGGACACCGATCTGCCGCTGGTGGCCGACTACTTCGGGGCCATGATCAACGTCAGTTTTGAGCACGTCGATCTGGCGAGCCAGGAAGTCAAGCTCTATGCGCCGGTCTTTGCCGGCGTGACCTACAAACATGCCCGGCCGCTCGATAACTATGTGGAACAGTTCACCTCGCGCATTCCCATCCATTTCGACAAGGCCCCGATGTTCTCGTGCAACTGCATTTTGAACTACGTGTACTCGGAACTGGAAGGCAAACGAATCGGCGACATTACCGGCCCCGTTACCTTTGGCGAAGTGGCTTATCAGCTGCTTAACCAGACGATGGTGTATTTGACCATTACGGACACGCTGACAGATTAACCCGTACCCGATCGCCAACGGCGACTGACCACACCGAGCGCCTGCCAGGCATGTTCAATCTGGCGGGCGCTCGGTGTGTTAAAGCGCGATTGTTTGACACTCACCTTTCGGCCATTCTTGCTTATCCGTTATCAATTAGCGCCGAGGGCGGAGCAAACACCGATTCAGGGACTTGCATCAGTTGCAGAATGCGTCGTTGGAGTGGTGAGAGGTCCGTAACTGCGTACCAAATTTGGGT
>JACRBO010000401.1 GCA_016219235.1 Chloroflexota bacterium | reverse complement strand
TTGAACAGATTGTAACCGGCGGCCTGGATGATGCGTTGGCGTTCTTCACGCGTGGTCAAATGGATGGCTTCAACTGACTTGATGCGAAACGGTTCGAGGGGGTAAATGGGCATGAACGCTCCGGGACGGTGGATTGGTCAATTGGTAATCGGTCAATCGGTTAATCGGTTAATTGGTAATCGGTCTGGCAGTTGTCGGTCAACTGATACGTGAGTCTTTAACCGACCAACCGGTTACCAGTTACCAGTTGACCGACTACCGCTATTCCTCAAAAATCTCTGCCTCAAACACATACAATTCTACACCCGGCTTGCGCCAGGCATCGGCGGGCAAGCCGGCCTTCATCCAGCACAGCGTCGAGAGGTACTCGTCGTGATCCCAGCCCTGCTCTTGCGCTACTTGCGGCAAAAACAGGCCGCCGCGCCCGCCCTTGCGGATCATCACGCCGTGCTTGCCCGCGATCACTTCGTCCGGCGACTTGACCAGCCGCAGCGGCGTCAACACGCTAATCTCGATATGCATGTCGGCCAGTTCGGCGGCTTTCATCGGTGGAAAACGCGGATCATCGGTGGCGCTGAGGATGCTCACCTGCTGCACGCTCTCCCACAACGGCGAGCGCGCAAACACCTCGCCGCGGCAGCCGCGCAGATCGTGCGTGCGTGCATGGCGCAGCGTGACGAATGTGGCGCGCGGCAGTTGCATGGCCGTGCTCGTCGGCTCGAATTTAGGCACCATACGATTGGTCAAATGCTCGCTCAACGTGTGACGTGCCAACTTAAGCAAAGACGTTTTGTCTGCCGCGCTCAAAGCCGCAGGCGCGCCCTTCACAAACTCCACGGCCGCGTAGCCCACCACGCGCCCCTGCTCGCCCTCGGGCACATCGCCGGAGTTGGCATACTTGATCAAGTTGACCTGTTGCGCGCCCAGGTTGGCCGCCAGCATCATCGCCACCAGCACCGGCCCCTTGCCGCACATCGTCGTGTGCAGATTGGGCGTGCGTTTAGACATCGCTTCTTCATCCCACGCTTCCAGCGCCAGCGTATCCAGCGACATCACCGCCTGCAGCGATGACGCATCCACGCGATTGGCGTCACGATAACGCGGATAGTGCGAGAGATCGGTCGAAACCACCACCAACGATTTGGGGTGATCGGCCAACCCGATCGTGAGGGCGTCCGCGATCGCGCGCGCATTCTCCTGCGTGGGCCGTCCGATCGAGATGGGCACGATCGGGACGCCGGGCAGCACGCGCTGGATGAAGGGCACTTCCACTTCCAGACTGTGTTCGTCGAGGTGGATCGATCGATCGGCAGAGAAGACCGGCGATGTGTTCAGCAAGTGCCGCGCGAAATCGACATCAATCGGCACATCGCCCAACGGCGTGCGCCACGCACCTTCCGCCCAGATCGCCGCGCCGTCAAAGCCGTAGGACGCCGAGTGATTGAAGCCGAGAATGATCACCCGCGCGTAGTCGCGGCCCTGCGCCTGCTTGAAGCTGTGCGCGGCCACGCCACCGCTGTACACGTAGCCGGCGTGAGGGGCAATCAAAATCGACGGCTCCGGTTCGAGGCGGATTGCCTCTGCCAGATAACCGTCGATCACTTTGGTCAAGGTCACCGGATCACCGGGATAAAATGCGCCTGCCACGGCGGGCAAACGGACCAGAGGCTGCGTGTTCATGTTTACCCTCGCTTTCTTGTCCCCGCTATGGTCAGTATATACCTGGCGCCAGACAAAATCAATCGGGTTGGCTAGAATCGATTGATCGCCAGGCAAGACCTCGGAGGTTTCATGAGACGGTAAGCACGGCACATTGGCGGGTGAAAACCTCCGAGGTCTGCGCCCGTCATTTCACCAACCAGATTTAGCCACACCCAAATCAATCCGTCTGGCTAACTGGCAGCGTAAAATTAAACGCGGTACCCTGCCCCGGCACGCTGTCCGCCCAGATGCGGCCGCCGTGGGCCTCCACGGCCAATCGGCAGAAGGCCAACCCCAGACCGCTGCCGCGCCCCGGCCCCGCGCCGCGCACAAATTTCTGGAACAACCGCGCCTGTACATCGGCGGGCAGGCCCGGCCCGGTGTCACTGACCGAGACGACGACGCGGCGAACATCAACTGCATCCTGGTGAGCGGACACGTGA
Organism: Chloroflexota bacterium; assembly: GCA_016219235.1. The sequence goes on along the minus strand of JACRBO010000401.1, from coordinate 1,212 downwards.
ACGGCGCCGCCGGCCGGGGTAAATTTAATGGCGTTGCCGATGAGGTTTTGCAGCACCCGCCCGATGAGTTCCGTGTCAATGGTCACCGGTGGCAATGTGCCGTTGAGATCATTGTGAAGCTGCACGGACTTTTCATCGGCCAGCACCTTTTGAACGGCTAACACCTCATCCACAAAACTCGTCAACAGGGTCGGTTCGCGCTCCAGCGGCATCTGGCCGCTTTCCAACCGGTTCACATCCAGAATCGACGTGACCAGGTTTAGCATGCGCTGCAAGCCCTGTCGCATGATGGGCAAGACTTGCGGCTGGCTGTCCGCATCCACTTCCAACAAGTCCAGCGCGCTTTGAATCACCGTCAGCGGATTGCGCAGATCGTGCACCATAGTGCTGGTCAAATCGTCGCGCAGGTTGGACAGTGAGCGCTCTTCGGTGACATCGCGCAGGATCACCAATCGCCCCGCCGGCAGGTTCTCGGTCGTCACCGGCAGGTTGTACCAGACCACCGTCGCCGTGCCAATCTGATACTCGCCTTCGCCAGGCGGCTCGTCGCCCACGAGAATCCGCTGCATTTCCTGGCGTATGGCTTCAAACGCCTGCGGAGCCAGCCGCCGTTGGAAGGGCAGCGCCGCCCGCATCGATCGCCCCAACCAGCGGGCCGGTGCGCCCGGCATGCCCAACAGCCGCAGCGCCGGTTCGTTGATCACCAGCAGGCGCTGGGCCATACTCAACAGCACAATGCCGTCACGGCTTGATTCGATGATGGCCTGCAACTGGCTGCGCTCGTTGGCAATCGTCTGATAGAGCTGCGCGTTGTCCAGCGCCAAAGCCACAGCCTCAGCCAGTGATTGCGCCAGCGAAATATCGTTGCTGTCAAATGCCGCCGCGTGTTGGCTGTCGATGTTGAGCACCCCCAACACGCGCTGGCCGCGCCGCAGGGGCACCACCAATTTACTGCTGGTATTCGATTCGGGAAAGAGATGATCGGCATCATCGCGCACATCGGCTACATGCTGGATTCGGCCTGACGTAAACGCCCGTCCGATAATGCCGCGTCCGATAGGCTGTACCAGGCCAACGGTCATCGGCAGCGCGCCGCTGACCGCGCGCACGATCCAGTGTGTGTCATCGTCGTCAGGCAGGATGATCGCCAGGTTGGGCCAGCCGGCCAGCAGGGTGATCGTCTCGGCGGCCGTGCGGGCCACGTCGTCCCGA
>JACRBO010000422.1 GCA_016219235.1 Chloroflexota bacterium | reverse complement strand
TCAATGGCGTGATGGTGTTGATTCTGACCGTAGGACGTGCGGAAGCGCAGGCGGCCCAGCAGCTTCAAAATCTCAGGATGCAGACCCGGCACACCCGCCTCGATGGCCGCACGTTCGCCTTCTTCTTTGATGACGCGTTCGACTTCGGCCTCGGCATCCTCGACCAGCTTCTCGATGCGCGTGGGGTGGATGCGCCCGTCCTGGATCATCTTGGTCAGCGCGATGCGCGCCACTTCGCGCCGCACCGCATCGAACGACGACAGCGTCACCGCTTCCGGCGTGTCGTCCACCACGATGTCCACGCCCGTCGCCCGCTCGATGGCGCGGATGTTGCGCCCATTGCGGCCGATGATGCGGCCCTTCATCTCGTCGTTGGGCAGCGGCACCACCGAGACGGCCACTTCCGCGGCCTGCTCCGTGGCGACGCGCTGCACGGCCAGCACCACAATCTCGCGCGCCTTCTGATCGGCCTCTTCCTTCGTTTCGGCCTCGACCTGCCGGATGACGCGCGCCATGTCGCCGCGCGCTTCGGCTTCCACCGTCACCAGCAGTTCCTTCTTGGCGTCGGCCTGGCTCAACGCGGCCACCCGCTCCAGTTCGGCCACAATCGTCGAGCGCATCTTCTCGACGTCGTTTTGCAGCTTGTCCAGCTGGCTCTGGCGCTGATTGCTCTTGCGCTCGCGCTGATCGACCCGTTCCAACTTCTGATCGAGTTCTTCGCGCCGCTTGGACAGCCGTTCTTCCTCGCGCTGCCACTCGACGCGGCGCTGCTTCTGCTCGGCTTCGGCCTCGTCGCGCACTTTCAGCGCATCGGCCTTGGCCGCCAACATCACTTCCTTCGCTTTGATCTCGGCCTCTTCGATCGTGCGGACGCGCTCAAGTTCCAGGTCCTGCCGGGTCGCCTTCAGCTGAGTCAGGGTGTTTCGAGCGCCAATCCGAACTCCGATTACCGCTCCGGCCACTGCACCGACGAGCAGTCCAACTATTAAAAACAGTACACCATCCATGGTCACTCCTCTAATGTGTTAAAAGAATAATTCCCCGCAGATTCCTCATCGCGTGTAGCCTGCCACGCCGCCGCCACCGCCTGACGCACGGCTTCATAATCGAAACCGCGCCGCAGCAGGTACGCGCTTAACTTTTGCGCGAACTCGGCCTGCGGCAGTTGGCGGAACCGATCGGCTTTGGCTAAGGCCGATCGGATGGCGGCTTGATCATCGGTTTGATCAGCAGCGGCAAGCACTTCATCGATCACGGCTCGATCGACGCCCTTGCGCCGCAGTTCCTGCCGCAAGGCCACCTGACCGCGCGGATTGAACTGCGCCCGATTGTCCAGCCAGTACCGCACGAAGGCGGCGTCGTCGATGAGGGCCACACCCGTCAGGCGGTCCACCACCCGATCGATGGTGTCGCTATCGAACTCGGCTTTGGACAGGTTCTGGCGCACTTCCCATTCGCTGCGCGGCCGGTTGGCCAGAAATCGCAGCGCCTTCTCATGCGCCTTTTCGATGTCGTCCGCGCCGCGCAAGCGGTCGATGTCGGCGTCCGTCAATACCTGGCCGCGCTTGAGTTTGAGCGCCTCGATCAGCGCCAGCCCAAAGGCGAATTCGCCGTCCAGGTAGACGTTGACGCGATCTTTGTTTTTCTTTTGCGCGACGAGCGCCGTGATCGTTCCGGCCATAACCTTGCTCAGAAATTTAGCAGAGCGGGCTCCCACACCTGCACTGCTCCGCAGCGCGGCGCAAGTGTGCCCGCGTATCCGGCGGCGTGGGAGCCGCCTCTGCTCAGTTTTGCCCTTCTTCATCACACGCGCAGTGATGAAGAACTCGGGACAAACAAAACGAGCCGTGACTGAATCAGCCACAGCTCGCCGGCGCGCAAACAGTTGTCCGCGATGGACTCGTTGCGATGATGATAAACACGGCCCGGTTAGACTGGCCGGGAAACAGGTGTGCGGCAGCGCCACCCACGGGGCGGCGGTTGCGTTACGGGATGCGACCGATTAAGTGCCGGTTCTGCACACAACGTCCTCTTCGGGCGACTCCACCCAATTCCCAACCACAACCAGTGGCCTAACCAGGTGCCCCGTGAAAAAGCCGGGGCCGGCCGTTTCTCACATCTAGAAGGTACGCGGACCGCTGGCCCGAAACGGGCATGCAGCTGGCGATGCTGCGGCGGTGCGTTTCATGCGTCACGTCTTCACGAAAAAGTTGATGAACGGTGACGTTACCCGATCAATAAACCGGGCGAATGAAACCAATAAGATTATGTAGCGATTATACCAGCTGGTGAGGCAAACGACAAAAAGATGAAAGATGCTGTCAGTATAGATGAACTGGAGATTAGCGTCAATAAGGGATTTTACGTAGTCTGAGGGTTTGGGGCCGGTTGCGACGAAAGTCTAACCGAGATACCGCAGGAGTGATGCGTGTTGACCAGTGTCGCCTCGATTCAGGGGTGAATGACCCGTAAGCCAAGTTTTCGCTCAAACGGGTCGAAGTCGCGATCATTGTGCAGCAGGGTGTGACCATCGCGCAAACAGAAAGTAGCGATGAGGCAGTCGATGGTCTTGCGAATGGTATAGCCTTTGGAGCGGAGCAGTCGATAGTTGCGGGCGGCGGCAATCGACAGGTCAATGCCGCCGGTCTCGAAAATCGCGAACCGGGCAAGTTCTCGCCGCACAGCCTTCGCCTGACGTTCATCCGGCAGGCCCTGCAGCACTTCACACAGAATGAGGTCGGTCAGGCCCAGCCGCCGTCGCGCCAGCTCGGCGTCAAGCCACACCGTATACGGAGTGTCGAAGCCGTTTAAGTAATCGATCCAGACCGTCGTATCGACGATGACCATGATCAGTTCTCGGGCAGGCGGCTGCTGCGTAATTCGTCGAGATCACCTGTCCACTGCACTTTGCCGCGCAGGCGTCGAACATCACTCTGCCCCTTGACCTGAATCAACAGGCGCAGTCCAGCTTCGACGGCGGCTCGCTTGGTCGACAGTCCCGAAGCCGTCATCGCCTCTTCGATTAGCCGGTCGTCAATCACGATATTGGTGCGCATGTCAGCCTCCCGCTTCACCAGTCCGGTGATGTGTATACTATAGCCCGATCGTGTGTAGGCGTCAACCGGGCCAGGCTTACCCGTCTTGCCGCGCCGCCCTCGGATGGAATCCGACGGCCAGTAGGAACCGACAACGGATTTTGACTCGGACAAACTGACAGAAACGGAGCGCTTCAGCACGTTAGCCAGTTCGTTTCAAATCCGCTTATGCGTTTTGCCGCAGGCAATCCGCTGATGGCTGTTCAAGTCACTGCCCGCGGAAACGCAGGAATCGCAAAAAACGACCGCCGTCGAGGGGAAACCGACGGCAGTCGTACGTTTGATCGAAGGTAATCGATTGGTCGATCGCAAGCAATCGATTGGCTAATCGAAAGCAATCGATCGGACGATCAATTGCCGGTTATGGCTAAGGTGTGATGAGGTCGGTGGGATGCGCCGCATTCCACATGGCGACGATTTCCGCTTCGGTTTTGCCGATGTTCTGAGCATTGCGCCACTTGCCCCGGAAGCCCGCGTTGATGGGCTTGACGAGGTCCGGGTTGACGCGCACGTCGATGTCGATGGTCCCATCGTTGTGGCCGGTGGGCTTAAAGTGCGTGCCGTTGGGGAACTGCACGATGCGGCCGCTCTTCAGGCCCGCTTCCAGCTGGACATCGAGTTCGGCTAATATGGCCAGCACGCTGCCGCGTGACTGGTTGGTGGCGGCGACGATGTTTTGGATGAGTTCATCGCCCGTCATGGGGTCCGCCGGTTCCAAACGCGGACCAAATTCTACCCACGCCTGAATCTTCTTAGCCATCTGCGCTGTTCTCCTTGGGAAATTTGGGAAACTACGGACGGAATCTTATCCAGAATGAGGCGGCTTGCGGAGTTAAACTTATCCTGTCGTAACCGGACGAATGTCATGTCCGGCTCACTCTTCGCTCCCCGACCGCGCGAACGCGGAGCGAGAGCCAGGTCCGCTTCTAATCTGCTTATCCGATTCAGAGTCCGTTGACGGCCGCCTTCATTACGCTGACACCCCATGGCAATCAATATGCTGATCACCGTGGGAATTGAATACAACAGCGGAGGATGTTGGGCTATTTATCTATGTCCTTTATTCGTTCATCAACCTTAATTAAGACTTCATCCACGATTCTTTCCATCGTCTTGTCATCTATATTCCCAGGACCGGCTATTAACAAAGCAGAGGCAAGGTGGTTATACCAGACAATCACTTTGCAGGATATGGCAATCCCAGGTTCTTTGATGCAGCTAGACCACATAGACTGCCCCACTGTGATAAGCTTTGGTGAGAATGTTTGTTCGTTCGCTGTTTTCGTGCCTACGGCGGTAGGAAGATCAGTTAAGGAAGGAGGCTGTTGTTCGTAACGTTGTAGAAGATGATCGATACGAATGTAATGTTCATTGCTGTAAAATCCAGCCAGGTTTTTGGATGCACTTTCAACAAGTTGGCTGTTCGCAGAAGTTGGCACCTCTGTTTGCTGGCTCACACTGTCGTCAATCCAACGCCAATCGGTAGAAAAATCCGATTCTTGCACCAGAGCCTTAGGCAATGATGAAAGTGGATCGGCGATCTCATGCCTGTTTCCTAACTGGCCCTGGCAAGCCGAAAGAAAGATGCAACAAGCAGACAAAACTATCAGCAGCAAGATACTGTTAAGCTGAAGCTTAATGCCCATAGGGGACCTCTTTTGCGAAATTCTCCAGAACCTGCGGCATAGTCGGCCAGAGCACCGTCGGACTAGACACAAATACAGGGTTATACAACGCCACATGGGGACTCATGTTTCCCTGAGCACCTATGGTAAAGATTGCGTCGCGTGTTTCGCCAGTATTCGGTGGAAATTGGTAAGTTGCCTGAACATTTGTCGCTATCACAACTGTCACAGGCTGGAGTTGCCGAGTGGCAAGACTCGTCTGACCATTAGCTTCACGAATCAAATGGAACAAATCAGCGTAAGCACCCTTGTTAAAGTCGCTCATGCCATTTAGAAGATCGGCCAGCGGAATTTCGACTACCATAGATACCCCCTTGTCGACTAAGACATCTAGTAATACTTTGCTAGGTAACATTCTGTCTGGCTCAAACTTGTAAGCTAGTGCCTCCTCTAAGACATAGGCTTGCTGCCAAGAGAATCGAAATACATGCATTTGCGATATCGGCCAACACCTAGCACTATCATCACAATCGGATGTGTAGTAAGTAAAACCATTAGCATCAGCCACAGGTATTCCGGGGGGTAGATTATAGTTTTGGTATCCATCTGGGCTACCATCCTTCTCCCAATTATCACCCCTTGTATGTCGTTCTGACTTCGCCTTCTCTGGCTTCGGGCCACCTTGTTTAGGTGTCTGGCTGGTCTTTTTCTGTTGCGTCGATTTCGGCTTACCATGGCTGTTTGTATAGTCTTCATCGCCAATGGGCCTGTGCCCCGTCGGGTCGGTGTTGTTGACGGGGTTATTATACACATACGCATAGCGGTTCAAACTCTGCGGGTTGGCCAGGCTGGCAATCACCGTGTCGGCGGAGATGAAGCGGCCCAAGGCGGCATCGTAATAGCGCGCGCCCATGTAGATCAGGTTGGTCTCCGCGTCGCTGACACCTGCACTGCACGCTGCGCGGCAGCGCGGTGCAAGGGTGTGGCCGGTGAAGGTGCGCTCGTTCCACGCCTTCCAACAAAAGCGCCCACCGAAAGTCTAACCTCCACTCCCGGCGGGCGCTTGCCACTCGTCACTCGTTACTCGTCACTCTTCATCTTCCGTCGTATCCGACTCCACCTCAACCGCCGTGCCGCTCTTGCCCAGCCGCGTCAGTTGATTGGCTTTTTCGGCCTGGTCGCGAATCTCTTTCTCGATCGCGTTGGCGATGTCGGGATGCTGCTTCAAGAACTCTTTGACGTTCTCGCGGCCCTGGCCCATCTTCGTGTCGTTGTACGAGAAGAACGCGCCGCGCTTCGTCACGATCTCCAGATCGGCGCCGATGTCCAGGATATCGCCCACCTTGCTGATGCCTTCGTTGAACATGATGTCGAACTCGGCTTCGCGGAAGGGCGGCGCGACTTTGTTCTTGGTCACGCGCACCCGCACCCGGTTGCCGCTCGCTTCCCCGTCGGCTTTGATGGTCTGGATGCGGCGCACGTCCAATCGGATGGAGGCGTAGAACTTCAACGCATTGCCACCCGTGGTCGTTTCGGGATTGCCAAACATCACGCCGATTTTCATGCGGAGTTGATTGGTGAAGATCATCGCGGCGTTGCTGGCCTTGATCGCGCCCGATAACTTGCGCAGCGCCTGCGACATCAAGCGCGCCTGCAGGCCCATGTGACTGTCGCCCATCTCGCCTTCGATTTCGGCGCGCGGCACCAGCGCGGCCACCGAGTCGACGATGATCACATCGACCGCGCCGGAGTGCACCAGCATGTCGGCGATCTCCAGCGCCTGCTCGCCCGTGTCCGGCTGCGAGATGTACAGGTTCTCGATGTTGACGCCGCAGCGGGCGGCGTAATTCGGATCGAGCGCGTGCTCCATATCGATGTACGCGCACGTGCCTTTGCGCCGCTGCGCCTCCGCCACGATATGCTGGCACAGCGTCGTCTTGCCCGACGATTCCGGCCCGTAAATCTCGGTGATGCGGCCGCGCGGCACGCCGCCGATACCCAGCGCCAGATCGAGCGCCAGGGAGCCGGTCGGGATCGATTCGATCTCCAGGTGCGTGGCTTCACCCAGGCGCATAATCGTGCCTTCGCCATATTTCTTGGTGATGGACGCGAGCGTCGTTTCAAGTGCTTTGGATTTTCCGTCGGCGGGCATGGGGCTCTCCTTAGTCGATTTGCTGAATACCGATTACCAATGTCATAAGTGAGCGAGTCGAGCAAGTCACACCGCACTGCACGCAGTGGGTGCAAGTGTTCCCGCGCGCAGTTGGCGGGAATCCAGCGCCCAATCAGCATGAATTGCCAACAGTTACTCTGGATGCCCGACACGCCCTGTCCGCGAAGCGGGGGCGCGCTTGGCGAAAGCATTCGGGCATGACGCTGCACCAGGCTTAACTCGATGACATTGACCGATCACTGATTACCGATCACTGATTACCGATTACCGATTACCGATTACCGACTGGCAGTGTACAACATTCATCGCGCCGATGCAAGGGTGTTTGACCATGACTGACGAGAATGTTATTATGCGCGCATGTTCAGCCCGTTTAACCGCTCGTCACTTACCGCCGGTGCGCTGCAGGTGCGACCCGCCGTCATGGCCGATCGGGCTACGATTTACGACCTCACCGAACACAGCCATCGCGTACACTTCAACCTGGACTGGTGGACGTTCGACAACTGGCTGTATTCCGATCGGCCCTCGGACGCGATCTGGCTCGCCTTCGATCAGGCGGAGCTGGTCGGCATGTTGGTCGCGCCCTACGACGACGCGCCCGTCGTCTGGCTGCGATCGATCGCGGTTGCCAACGGCTATCCGGCCGAACCCGTGCTGACGGCGCTGCTCAGGCCTGTGCTGCCGGTGTTGAGCGCTCAAAGCGTTCAGTCCGTCACCGCGCTGGCGCATCCCGAATGGCTGGCGAATGTGCTGCCGCGCGTGAAGTTCGCGCGGGCCACGGAGATCGTCACGTTTCGCAAAAGCGATCGGGCTTTGCCGCCGCCCGCCCGATTGGGCCACGCACTGATCCGTGAGGCAATGCTGGCCGATGTGCCCGCCATCGCCTTCAACGATCGCGCCGCCTTCGAGCCGTTGTGGTGGCACTCCGAAAATTCGATCGAGCACATTCGCCGCACGGTGGCGCATTTCGTGGTCGCGCAGATCGACGATCGGATTGTGGGGCATGCCTTCAGCGATGTGTACGGCGGGCAGGGGCATCTCATCCGCCTGGTCATTCATCCCGATTTCCAGGGGCACGGCCTGGGCGAACAATTGCTCATCGAGTCGTTAAAGTATCAACTCAGCCTGGATGCGTATCCGTTCACGCTGAATACGCAAGCCGACAACCAGTCATCGCAGACGCTGTACACGCGCTACGGGTATCGCTTGGTGGGGCGGCCGGTGCAGGTGATGAGAAGAGTGATGAGTGACAAGTGACAAGTGACGAGTAACTGGTCGACTGGTAGCTGGTTCATCGGTGATTGGTAATCGGTCAATTTATCACTGATGGACCGATTACCAATCACCGATCACTCGTCACGGTATCGGCAACGGGCTGACAAACGGCGTGGCGGTTGGCGTCGGGGTGATCGTTGGCTCCGGTGTTGCGCTGGGTTCAGGCGTCGCAGTGGGCAATGGTGTTTCAGTCGGCGGCACGGTGGGTAACGGCGGCACTTCGGTCGGGATCGCCGTGGGCACAATCGGCGCGGAGTTCTGCACGCGCACGCGCACGGTGTAATCGGTGCGGCGGTCGGCATAGACCGTGATGCGCAGCGTATACTCGCCGTCGTTCAGCCCGCCTACGTTCCACTCACCCAGTTGACCGTTTGTCACTTGCGCTTCGTGCGGCCCGCTGATCCAATCCCATTTGTTTGGACCCCAGCCCGCGCCGAAAGTCAGCTCGTAGCGACTGAACTGCGGCACAGCCACAGTGCCGATGATGGGGATCACTCCGGCGATGCTCGTGCCTTCGCCGGGCGTCGTAATCACGATCGTACCGCCGCCCTCCACGACCGCCGGGCCGCACTGGCTCTTGCTCGCAATTGGCAGCGCCTGCCATTCCGGCTGCTGGCTGGCCCACGCAAAGGCATCATCGGGCAGCACGATGCGCACCTGCTGATCGCCGCCGCAGCTCATCTGCTGATACCAGTCTTGATCGGCGGGCGCGGGCGGTTGATCGACAAAGAAGATTTCGCGCTTGCGATTGGGACAGTACTGCGATGGCTGCGTGCCCGAATCCGCACACACTTCCATTTCGACAACCCCCGCGGGGCGAACAAAATCGATCACCAGCCGATCGGCCAGCGCCGCTTCCATGAAGTTGTGCCAGATCGGTCCTGCGCCCGTCACCCCGCTGATGCCTTGCATTTCAGTATTATCCGCGTTGCCCACCCACACGCCTGTCAACAGATCGGGCGTATAGCCAATCGTCCAGTTGTCGCGATAATCATTCGTCGTGCCGGTCTTCACAGCGGCCGGGCGCGATAACCTCAACACGCTGTTCGGGCCGAAGGCGGGCGTGCGCGCGTCGTTGTCGGCCAGGATGTTCGTAATCAAATACGCATGCTCGGGCCGCACCAACTGCACGCCGGTGTTGTCGATAGTCTGACACAGCGGCACGCCCTGCGCGTTTTGATCGATGGGCGTGAATTTGCAGACGAGCGTCCCGTCGGCCTTCTCCACGCGCTCGATCGCAATCGGCGGCATGTACGTGCCGTTGTTCGCCAGCGGTTGAAACGCGCCCGTCATCTCGATCAGGGGCACTTCGCCACCGCCCAACGTGAGCGCCGGGCCGTAGTCGGGGCGCGTCAACGTGTCGATGCCCAATCGGCGCGCGAGTTTCAAGAACTCAGGAATCGTCACATCGACCAGCGCTTTCACCGCCGGGATGTTGTACGAATTTGCCAGCGACGATCGGATCGACTGCGGCCCGTGGAATTTGCCGTCGTAATTGCGCGGTTGATAGACATTGCCGGCCGTGTCGGTGTAACTCACCGGAATGTCCCACAGCACCGTGGCCGGATTCCAGCCTTTCTCGAACGCGGCCAGATACGTCAATGGTTTGATCACGCTGCCGGTCTGGCGCGGGCGTAACGTCATATTGACCTGCCCGCTGATGGCTTCGTCGTTGAAGTCGGCGCTGCCCACCATCGCCAGAATTTTGCCGGTAGCCGGTTCCAGCGCGATCAGGCCCGCATTGGTCACATGCTTGTCGGCCAGCGCCGCGATCTGTTCGCGCACCACGCCTTCCGCGCTCTGCTGCAGCTTGGGATCGAGCGTGGTGTAAATCTTCAGGCCGCCGCGATACAACATCGCCGCGCCGAATTCCTGCTCGACCAACTGCTTGATGTAGACCACCCAGTGCGGGGCCTTCGCCGTAAATTCGTTGGGCGGCGAGGTGAAGATATAGTTTTCCATCGCCTGCGCGGCGAGTTTTTCCTGCTCGGTGGTGATGTCGCCGTTCTCACGCATCAGCCGCAGCACGGACTTCTGACGCGCGAGGGTATATTGCTTGCCTTCCGGTGTAAACGGATCGTACACCGCCGGCGATTGTGGAATACCCGCCAGCAGCGACGCTTCCGCCAGCGTCAACTCGGCGGCGTCCTTATTGAAGTACGTGCGCGAGGCGGCTTCAACCCCGTACGCTAAGTTGCCGTAGTTGATCGAGTTGACGTAGATTTCCAAAATCTTATCGCGCGGATACGAGCGGGTCACTTCGGCCGCCAGCACGGCTTCACGAATCTTGCGACTAAGCGTGCGCTCCGTGCCTTCCGGCAAAACTAGACTGCGCACCACCTGCTGCGCGATGGTGCTCGCGCCCGACACCATATCGCCTTCGCGGATGTTCTGAATGATCGCGCGCGCAATGCCGATCAGATCAAAGCCGGGGTGATTATAGAAGCGCGGGTCCTCCGTCGCGATGGTGGCTCTGGTCAGCCACGGCGAAATTCTAGTCAGCGGTACCGTCGTGCGGCGGCCGCCGTTCGGATCGATCAATTCATACAGCAGGTTGCCGTCGCGATCGTAAATCTGGCTGCTCGTAAACAGATTGATCGCTTTTTTTTCCAACTCGTCCGGCGAAGGCAAGGCCGACGCGATCGACACATAGCCGACCACGCTCACAGCCAACGCCAACACCAGCAAGACTACGCCCAACAATCCGACGAAGAACAACGCCTTCAAGGCTCTGTACCCGCGATCTTTAGAGGCGGGACGTCCGGGGTTAGAGGTTGGACGTTGGATGTTGGACGTTGGACGAGGCGCGCTCGTTGGCGGTGGAGGTTGCGGCGCAGCCCGGCCCGATTGGCCCCAGCCGCTCGATGAAGGTTGGACGTTAGAGGCTGGAGGTTGGAGCGGACGCGCAGGTGGTTGAGCCGCGGTTTGCGGCGAACTCGCCACCGTCGGCTGCGAGATTTGTGTCGTCGGTTGATCGGGTGGCAGCGGCGGCTGACTGCGCCAGCCCGTGGTGGGTTGTGAGGAGAGATCGTTCGGATCGTTATCGGTCATATCTATCGTTTTGTGCCAGCGCGATCACTTGTAAACGCCAGGCAAAGCGGGCTTCCACGCCCGCGGTCCGTGCGGCAAAAAAACCGCCCGGCCCGCCGCTGCGGTACCGGGCATTCAGTTGGAATGACGCCGATTATAGCGTTTAAGTTCCGAACGTCAACTGCAAGGGCGAAACCGCGTTCAGGCGACGC
>JACRBO010000421.1 GCA_016219235.1 Chloroflexota bacterium | reverse complement strand
CCGATCATAAACCACCCTGTTCGTCTGGAGAATGAATGCCCACTTACCCCCTCGAACCGTTTCGTATCAAGTCCGTTGAAGCCATCCATTTGACCACGCGTGAAGAACGCGAACGTATCATCCAGGCCGCCGGTTACAATCTGTTCAAGATTCGCGCCGAAGACGTGCTGATCGATCTGCTGACCGATTCGGGCACCGGCGCGATGAGCGATACGCAGTGGGCGGGCCTGCAGCGCGGCGACGAATCGTATGCGGGCGCGCGCAGTTATTACGCGCTGAAACAATCTGTCGAAGATGTGACGGGTATGCCCTACTTTGTGCCCACGCATCAGGGCCGCGCCGCCGAGAATGTCTTGTTCAGTATCGTCGTCAAGCCGGGGATGGAAGTGCCCAGCAATCAGCACTTCGACACGACGCACGCCAACATCCGTGCGCGCGGCGGCAAGCCGATCGATCTGGTGATCGACGAAGCGAATGATCCGGCGGTGATTCATCCCTTTAAGGGGAATATGGATCTGGATAAGTTGGAGCGATTCATTCAGGTCGTGGGCGTCGCCAACATCCCGATCGGTCTCACGACGATCACGAACAACTCGGCGGGCGGGCAGCCGGTGTCGATGGCGAACATTCGCGGCACGGCGGAGGTGTATCATCGGCACGGCATCCCGTTCTTCATCGATGCGGCGCGCTATGCGGAGAATGCGTACTTCATTCAACAGCGCGAAGCGGACTATGCCGATCGCGCCATCGAACCGATCGTACTGGAGCAGTTCTCGTATGCCGACGGTTTCTTGATGAGCGCCAAGAAAGACGCCATCGTCAACATCGGCGGCCTGCTGGCAATGCGCGATGAGCAACTTTTTGATCAAGCCAAGAATGAATTGATCTTGCGCGAAGGCTTTCCAACCTATGGCGGCCTGGCGGGCCGCGATCTGGAAGCCCTCGCGATCGGGCTGCGGGAAGGCATGCGGCAGGATTACCTGGCGTACCGCATCGCGCAAACGCAGTATCTGGGCGATCGGTTGTCCGAGAACGGCATCCCCAGCGTGCAGCCGCCGGGCGGGCATGCGATCTACATCGACGCGTTGAGTATGCTGCCACACATTCCCCAGATCGAATTTCCCGCGCAGGCGTTGTCGGTGGCCCTGTACGTTGAAGGCGGCGTCCGCACCGTCGAGATTGGCAGCGTGATGTTTGCGTGTCCTGATCCGGCCACAGGTGTGATGCACTATCCTGCGCTTGAATTGGTGCGGCTGGCGATCCCGCGCCGGGTGTATACACAGGCCCATCTGGACTACGTGGTGGAGACGTGCATCAAGGTGAAGGCGTTGGGCGACTCGCTGCGCGGCTTAAGAATCGTCCGTGCACCGGAGTTGCTAAGGCACTTTGTGGCGGATTTTGAGTTGGTGTGATATGTCACTGTGGTGGGACATCGTCTACTGGCTGAAGAAAACGCCGTGGGATACGGGCCTCACGCCGCCGGAGATCGTGGCGATGATCGAGAGCGGTAAGGCGCCGATTGGTCGCGCGCTCGATCTGGGCTGCGGCACCGGCACAAACGCGATCTATCTGGCGCAAAAAGGCTTTGAAGTGACGGGCCTCGACATCTCAGGACGCGCCATTTCACTGGCGAAGCGCAAGGCCCGATCGGCGCAGCTGGCCGATCGAGTGCGGTTGGGACGCAGCGATGTGACTTTGATGCGACGGTGGGCGCTCGGTCACTCGATCGATTTTGCTTTCGACATCGGCTGCTTCCACAATCTCGAGCCCGAGGCGCGAGCGCGCTACGTGGCCGCGTTGACGGCGGTGCTGAAGCCCGGCGCGATCTACATGCTGTACGCCTTCGAGCCGAGCGGCGATCAGCGCGGCGTAGGTCTGGACGAGATCGCGAAGTTGTTCGATCGCGATTACAAGTTGGACGGGCTGCGGCATGGCGGTGATCGCAACAGCCGCAAATCCGCATGGTATACTTTTAAGAAGCGTGAGGCGTAAACACGCACCACGCACCACGTACTACGAGGACTCCATGCCAATCTCAATCGATGAATTCAAACAGACCATGCGCCAGTGGGCCAGCGGCGTAACGATCGTGACGATGCAGGCCGATGGCTTTGCGCACGGTCTGACGGTCAGCGGTTTCCTCAGTCTGTCGCTGGAACCGCCGCTGGTCTTGATTTCGATCGGGCAGGAACTCTACAGCCACGATTTATTGGGCAAGAGTCAGGCCTTTGCCGTCAACCTGCTGCGCGCCGATCAGCAGCCGTTGTCGGATAAGTTTGCCGGCCGCTGGGGCGATGTCGATCGGTTTAGCGGCGTGACATCGCACGCGGAGACAACCGGCGCGCCGGTGCTGGACGATTGCGCGGCGTGGCTGGACTGCCGCGTGGTGTCCACGTATCAGGCCGGCGATCATGCCATTTACATCGGCGAGGTCGTGGCGTCCGGGGTGAATGGCGCATCCACGCCGCTGCTGTACTGGAACGGGGATTACAGATCAATTAACAATGAACAATGATCAATGAACAATGACGAAAGACGGACGACGATGGTTCTGCTATCGTCGTCCGTCTTTCGTCTACCGTCGTCATTGCGAGCCGCAGCAGCATCGCGGCGAAGCAATCTTGTCTGTCTATACCGGTTGCTTATTTATCGCCAGCAGCGACAGAAATTCAAACACGATGTTGGCCGCCAGAATCGATGTGATGTGACTGTGATCGAATGGCGGCGAGACTTCCACCAGATCGAAGCCCACCAGATTCAACCCCTTCAGGCCGCGCAACAACTGTAGAATCTGATAACTGCTGAAGCCGCCCACTTCCGGCGTGCCGGTGCCGGGCGCAAACGCCGGATCGATCGAGTCGATGTCAAAGCTCAGATACACCGGCTTGCCCGCCACGCGCGATCGAATCTCGCCCAGAATGCCGCCCAGCCCCATGCGCATCGCATCGTCGATGGTGATCATGCGCGCGCCCAGCGCGATGGCATCTTCGTAGTCCTGCTTGCCCGACGTTGGTCCGCGAATGCCGATCTGGATATAAGCGCTCGTGTCGATCAACTTCTCCTCGATGGCGCGGCGGAAGGGCGTGCCGTGGCTGAATTTCTGATCGCCAAACTCGGTGTCCCAAGTGTCCGGGTGCGCGTCGAAGTGGATCACGGCGAGCCGCCCGTATTTGTGGCTGTGCGCGCGCAGCAGCGGCAGCGCGATCGAGTGATCGCCGCCCAGCGTGATCACTTTCACGCCCTCTTTGACGAGGCTGCTCACTTCGTCATGGATGGCTGCGTGCGTGACTAGAATATCGGGCGGCACCACGTCTACGTCGCCGTAGTCGATGACCTTTTGCGCTTTGAACGGGGCCACGTCGAGCGCGTTGTTATAGCCCCACAGCAGCAGGCTTTGCTCGCGGATGGCGCGCGGGCCAAAACGTGCGCCGCTGCGATAGGACGTGGAGCCGTCATATGGTACGCCGACGATGGCGACATCCACGCCCGTCAAATCGCGAGTGTGCGGCTGGCGGCCAAAGGTGCAGATGCCATAGTAAGGCTGCGCTTCGAATCCAGAGTCTTTGGGTTGCGTCACAATGTTCTCCTGAAATAAAAACTGATCCACGAACACATGCGGTGTAGTGCTCCCGTTCACATGAATCAACACGAATTCAAGATTCATTCGCGCTGATTCGTGTAGATTCGTGGATCAATCGAGCCGGCGTGGTCTGGTTGTCGGCTGATGGCGATAGTGCAGCAT
>JACRBO010000405.1 GCA_016219235.1 Chloroflexota bacterium | reverse complement strand
CGGCCTGTTGGCTCTCGCCGCGCCCGTCGCCGAGTTCATCGCCCAGTTCAATCGCGAACGGCCACCGGTCACACGCGACAAAGTGCGCGAGTTGAGTGAGCATTTCTGGGTGACTGATCCATCGCGCGCCAAACGTGATTTTGGCTGGGAGGCGCAGCATGATCTGTTAAGCGGGATGCGGCTGACCACACGCCATTTCTATGAAGAACAGGCGCAGCTGAGGGCCATGCCGCTGGACACCCCCAGGCTGCGCTGGCTGAAGTATCTGACCGTGGCGAGCGGGCTGGGTATCTTGATCGAACTGACTTCATCTCTGGGCAAGTTCTATCACTTCGAACCGGGTTGGCTCGTGTTGGTCGTCATCTTTGGCGCGTTTGGTCTAGCGCTTGGCTCGTTGGCGATGGCGCTTCGGACGCGGAGTGTGGCCGTGCAATTCCTCACCGGGTCGGTGCTGGCCGGAGCGGCTGAGCTGCTGAATGCCCTTAACCTTAGCCCGAATTTCAAGTGGGTGTTCGCGCCCGACTGGCCGTTCGGGATTACGGATCCGATCGGGCGGGCGCTGGTTCTGGGGCTGGCGGGCGGTGCGTTCATCGTCATCGTCAATGCGCTGCTGTTGACACTGTATAAACGACGTTTGCGACTGGGGTGAGACATGGCAACCAATACTTTGGCTTTCCGACTCAAGCGCGTCCGCGATGAGGTCTTTGAAACAGGCGTTACCGACGAAGAACTCACCGCGCCGAAATTCACCACTGTGCTGAAAGTTGTCTGGAATGCCGTGCGGGCGTTTCGAATGGAGCGCACGGCGCAAATCTTCGGCTCGGCGTTCGTCTTGCTGATGCTGTGGGGATTTCATGGCAACCTCGAACTGCTCACGATCGTGGTGCCGGGCTGGCGCGGTCCCGGCGTGGAGATTGGCGCACGGCCGCAATTGATCCCCGGCCTGCCGTGGGACAATGAGCTCATCTCGTTTTGGGCCGGCGCGCTATTGGTCGTCGTGGTGCCCATGTTCTTGATCAAACGGGTCTTCAAAGAAGACCTGGCCGCCTATGGCCTGGGGCTGCCCGCCAAGGGCCGGCGCAAATTGGCGGTGCAGGCGTTTGTGGTGGCGATGGTGCTAGGCTTGATCCCGTTTCTGGCTGCCACCGGTGATGCCGATATGCGCGCCACGTACCCATTTTACCGGCCGTTCACGAGTGTTGGTCAATTCGCGATATATGAGCTGACCTATCTACCGTTCTTTATCGCCATCGAGTTTATCTTTCGCGGCTACCTGTTGTTTGGGCTGGCGCGCATTCGCGATCGGCAGGCAGCCGGAACCGAGGCGGGCGTGCCCGGTGTGTTTTTCTTTGGCCGATACGCGCTGCTGATTCAGATGTTATCGTACACGGCTTGGCATTTGGGCAAGCCGCTGCCCGAACTGTGGGGCACGCTGGCCTGGGGGTTGGCGGCGGGCGTGGTGGCCTACACAGTCCGATCGATCTGGCCGGTGGTCCTGTCGCATTGGCTGCTCAACGTCATTTTCGACGCGATTGTGGCGTCTACCCTTTAGCCTGGTCTTGGATACAGTCAGCGGCCCGCCGCGATGCGGACACGGGCAGAACACAGAGAGCGCAAAGATGACCAATTTTCTTTGGTGTTCTTTGCGTTCTCTTGCGGCAAGTCAGGAAATCTAACAATGTCAAGCTAGCGACGCCGGCGCAATGTATGTGCGTGTGAGACTCCGCAAACTCTGCTAAAATTACTTCAGCACGAAGGCCGGGTTAAGTCATGACGAATTTGCGTCCGCTGGTGCTGGCGGCAACCGGCCAGGACGGGTGCCGTGTTGTCACTGTGGTTTATGCTCTAGCGTGGCCGGTGACGATGCAGCGGGCGGACTGGAACACTGGGTGCAGCGGCTCAGCGTCAATGACGAGCGTGTCTGCGCTATCTGCCGGCCTATGCTGGGCCGGTCTTGCCTGAAGCGCAGCGGGTTTATGCGAATCGATTGGATTTCGCCACAGCGATAGCGGCGCTGCGCGCGGAAGCGTTGCAGTGTGGTCTGATACAACAGGAGGATTGAATGGCCAAAGATGATCTGCTGGCGACGGTGTTTCACACGGTCGATCTGGTGAGCTATCAGGCTGGGGCGGTGGTCAGCCGCACGTTGATCAATCAGAAGACGGGCACAGTGACGCTGTTCGCCTTTGATGCCGGGCAGGAACTCAGCGAACACACCGCGCCGTATGATGCGCTGGTGCAGGTGTTGGACGGCGAGACGCGCATCACGATTGCCGGGCAGCCGTTTGATCTGACAGCGGGCGATCTGATCATCATGCCCGCGAACCAGCCGCACGCGGTGAGCGCGACGACGAAATTCAAGATGGCGCTGACGATGATTCGATCGTGAGCCGTGATTGGTGATTGGTAACTGGTGATTGGTAACTGGTAACTGGTCAACCGATCACCGATTGACTGATCACCGATTGACCGATTACCGATTGACCGATTACCGAAAACGGGATTGAACTACATGGGAGAGACGACCGCTACGCAACGCAAACCGCCGGCCCCCAATACCTTGCGCGGGCTGGTGTTTGCGGCAACCGGCTATGACGTGCGGCGCTGCGGGCGCTGCTCGTACTGCATCAAGCACGCGCACACCGCTGAAGAAGATTTGAGCCTGGAAATGATGCTGCAATTGGTTTTGCAGAACGATGACGAAGTGCTGACCAGCAAAACGCTGTGGTCAGACGGTGTGTTGACTCGTGCGCGCAGCATGTGTATCAGCACCATGGACATGCCCGCGATCATGCTGGCCCTACGTGACGAGGCGCGTCGACGCGGGTTGGCGCCGACTGGAGATATTCAGGTATGAAACTCGCTTTAAGCGGCAAAGGTGGCGTAGGCAAAACAACCCTGGCGGCGCTGCTGGCGCAAGCGTATGCGGACCTGGGCCGCAACGTACTAGCCGCCGACGCCGATCCGTCGCCGTGTCTGGCGGGCGCGCTGGGCTTTCCGGCGGAACTGCGTGCGCAGCTGCATCCGATTGCGGAGATGGACGAACTGATCGAGGAACGCACGGGCGCGAAGCCCGGCACCCGCGGCGGCTTCTTCACGATCAATCCGCGCGTCGACGACATCCCCGATCGGTTTGCGGTGGCCCATCGCGGCGTGCGCCTGTTGGAAATGGGGTCGGTCGATCTGGGCGGCTCCGGCTGCATCTGCCCGGAAAGCGCCATGCTGAAGACGCTATTCACCCACCTCATGTTTCGCAAAGAAGACGTGTTGATCATGGACATGTACGCGGGTGTGGAACATCTGGGCCGCGCGACCGTCGATTTTGTCGATGCCATGATCGTGGTGGTAGAGCCGACTCGTCGGAGTTTAGGCACAGCCGCGCAGATCAAACAACTGGCCAACGACATCGGCCTGACCCGATTGTGGCTCGTCGGCAACAAAGTCCGCAATGAAGACGAGGCCGCTTTCCTCAGATCAGAGACGCCCGGCCTGCCCGTGCTGGGCTTCCTCAGCGCGGATTTGCTGGTGCAGGAAGCCGATCGGTTGGGCGTGGCCGTGTATGATTACGTGCCCGCGCTGCGCGAAGCCGCCCGGCAAATGGCGCAAGCCCTTGAGGCGCAGATCACCGATCGGGTTTAGCGCGAGCGCCATAAGTGTTGAAGACACGGAGACGTCCTCTCCGTGTCTTTGTGTGTCTGTGGAAACAGCGTGATCGAACCCGACGAACGGTATGAATTCATGCGCAAACACACTCGATGGCTGAGTCTCGTGATCGCGGCCATGCTGCTGGCCGCCTGTGGCCGGTCGGCGCTCACGCCGGCGGCAGGGTCTGTGACCCGGACGCCCATCCCCGTTTTCACGGCCACGCCCGTCGGCACACCTGCGCCGACGGCGACGAGCACATCGACCTCGACACCGGAGCCAACGGCTACGGTTGAACCGACGGCGACCTTCACGCCGGAACCAACCGCGACCGCGATTCCGCCGACCGAAATTCCAGCGACAGACGTTCCGACGGCAACGCCGGAGATTGTGCCGCCGCCGCTTGCCATCGATCCTCAGATCGGACAGCACCCGTATTCGATGACGCTGCAAACGGTGAGCACCGGCGGCGTCACACAGTCATTTACCATGGGTTTTCTGCTATACTTGCCGCGCGCTTACGGGCAGGATCCGGCGCAGACCTGGCCGTTGATTTTGTTCCTGCACGGTTCAAGCGAGAACGGCGCTGATCCGGCCATGGTGGCAGCTACCGGCTTGCCGGAATTGTTGATCGGCGACGCGGACTATCCGTTCATTGTGGTGTCGCCGCAAGCGCCGGAAGACGTCGTGTGGTGGGGGGCCGAACTCGATCGGGTGGCCGCTTTACTGGATTACGTTCAAGCGAATTTCGCGGTTAATCCCAGACGAGAGTATTTGACCGGTTTGAGCATGGGTGGCTTTGGCGCATGGGCGATGACTATCCGGTATCCCGATCGCTTTGCGGCAGTGGCACCCATCGCGGGCGGCTGGAACTCCGAAAACGATTCGATCCCGCGGAACATCTGTGCCCTGAAAGACATGCCGATCTGGGTCTTTCACGGCGAGCAGGACGATATCGTGCTGCCGAAGAAATCGCAATTGATGGTGGATGCTTTGAAAAAGTGTGGCAGCGACGTGAAATTCACGCTGTATCCAGCGACCGATCATCGCGCGTCGTGGGCGCTGGCCTACGACGATTCGGCCTTGTTTGAATGGTTGTTAGCGCAGCAGTTGCCTTAGGTTTCTCGTCTTCTATCTACTGGAGTGAATATGACAACAACGATTGCATTAGCGGGTAAAGGCGGCGTGGGCAAGACCACGATCTCCGCGATGGTGATTAAGTATCTCAGCGAGTCGCAACCGGGCGCGGTGCTGGCGATCGATGCCGATCCCAGCAGCAATCTCAACATGGTGTTGGGGCTTGATCTGGATTGGACTGTGGGCGACATCCGCGAGGATATGTTATCGCAGGTGAAAGAGTCGTTACTCGGCGCGGGCGCGGCGATGGGCGCACTGCCGGGCGGTACGTCCAAGCGCGAGTATCTGGACTACCACATTCGATCGTCACTGGCTGAAGGCGGCAAGTTCGATCTCATCGCGATGGGGCGCGGCGAGGGGCAAGGCTGTTACTGCGCGGTGAATCATAACCTGCGCGAAGTCATCGACGCTTTGAGCAAGAACTACGCCTACGTCGTCATCGACAACGAGGCGGGCATGGAGCACCTTAGCCGCCGCACCACGCGTGATGTGCAGCACTTGCTCATCGTCACCGATCCCACGCAGCGCGGCATCGTGGCGGCGGAGCGCATCGCGGGCTTCCGCAAAGAACTGGACATTCACATCGATAATTCATATCTGATTTTGAATGACTTGACGGGCGACGTGCCCGCGCCCCTGATGGCGCGCATTCAGCAGTTGGACATTCCGCTATTGGGCACAGTGCCGCACGACGAAGGCGCGAAGGAATTTGAATTCAGCGCGCGGCCGCTGGTGGAATTGGGGATTGATTCGCCACTGTATCAGGCGGTGGCGAAGATGATGCAGAAAATACTGTAGGGACAACCCTTGCGGTTGCCCGCTTGTGGCCGCCGTGGGCGAGGGCAAGCCTCGCCCCTACAGTTCCTCAAACATCCGCTTGTCGCGGTTTTTGCGGCACCTGAACGGATCGAAGATGCGACCGTTCATAGCGATGTATACGCCGTCGGGCAGCGACGACACCGCGCCTACGGCTACACCCACGTTGAAGACCGCATCGCTGGACTTGAAGCGCGCGGGTTCCATCGCGCCGGTCAGCACGATGCACTTGCCGGGAATAGTGCTTAGTCTCTTCGCCGTGTCGATCATGGTGTCGGTACCGTGCGTGAGGATGATCTTCGCGCACGAATCAGCCGCCACGTGCTCGGACACCAACTGCCGATCGGCGTCATTCATGTCCAGGCTGTCCTTGCGCAACAGCGATTCGATCTCGTACTCGAAGGCGATCGGCAGCGCGTCGAGAATTTCCTGAGCATTGGGCAAGCCCACCTGATACTCGCTCAGTTGATCGAAGTAGATTTTGTCGATGGTGCCGCCGACGGCGAAGATTTTGATTTTCATGGCAGCTAGCCTCGTTTAAGAATGTCGCCGGTTTGCGCCAGCGTATCGATCACGCGCTCGGCAATCTCGATCGTGGTGGAGCCGAGACCACAACTGGGCGCGATCAAGCTCCGTTGGGCCAGCTCAGCCGATCGGATGGTGACGCCCCGCGCCCCCGCTTTAGTTGAGATTAGATCGAACCCGGCGCGCAGTTTATCGGCCAATGATTGCGCGGTGACCTGCGTGATCAACTCGTTATTCGGCACGATGCCCCACGCGATCAGGCCGCCGCGATCGATGAAGGCGCGTACTTCGTCGGGATACAGCGCGAGATGTTCGATGAAGCCATAGGCATCGAGGTTGAGAATATCGACTTTGGTTGCCAGCAGCACCGACCAATCGGTGTTGCCGCAGCAATGCACGCCGGCCAGCGCGCCCTCGGCATGAATGGCGTCGAAGACTTCGTCGAGGTAGGCGATGACCTGTTCGCGGCTCAGGCTGACGAAGGCCGAACCAAATGATACAAGGTACGGCTCATCGACGAAGATGATGACGCCCTCGCGCGCGGTCTTGAGCTGCCGAACTTGCCAGCGCGCATTCATGGCGAGTTGCTTCACGATGGGGTCGGCAAGTTGCTCGTCATACAGGCCCGATCGCAAATTTTGATCGATCACGGTCAGCCCAAAACTGATCGGGCCGGTGACTTGCCCCTTGGCCCACGCGCCGGGCGTTGAACGCAGCGCGTCCAACATCGCGTAAAAACCGGCGGCGTAGTCGGGCGGCAATGCAAATGAATCAACGTCGTCGGCGATGTAGCGCGCATAAAATTCTTCCAGCGCGGGCGATAGATCTTGCGCGGTGTTGAAGGTCACTTTTTCGGCGGCGTCATCGACGACGATGCCGGGCAGGCCAAACGTGTACTGCGTGTACATGTTCTCGCGAAAGGTGCGGCGCGGCAGCTGCGGCCAGACGGGCACATCGCAGGCGGCGATGAGGCGGCGGCTGATAGCCGCGCCGTCGAGGTGGGGAAAGCTGCCGACGAGGGCCGTGGCAAAGGGCGATAGAGCAGACATGGGTGACTCCTTGGAATCGAGTGGGGCAATGATACCACGAGCGGGTGTGGTAGACTTCGGTCGATGATGACGAGTGATGAGTGCTGCGTGATGAGTGACGAGTGATGAGTGACGAGTGATAAGTGAAGAGTCATCAATGGTCAGTGATCGGCCGTCAACCGTCAATCGTCAATCGTCACTCGTCATGTTGGCGATCTGCCTGCTGGCCTTCGTGCTGCGACTTGGCCCGCTGTATGACAATCGCTTTCATCCTGACGAGGCGTTGTTCAGCACGTGGTCGCTGACCGTCGCGCGCGGCGAGAACCCGTTGTTGACGGGTGTGCCCATCGACAAGCCGCCGCTGCTGATCTACCTCAACGCGATCAGTTTCTACGTCTTCGGCCAATCGGAACTCGCGGCGCGTGTGCCAAATCTGATCGCGAGTGTGGTAAGTGTGGTTCTGGTGTGGAGATTAGGGATTAGTAGATTAGGAACTGGTAGATTAGTGATTGGTCAATCGGTAACCAGTCAACCAGTTGACCCGTTGACTAATTTACCAATTGACCAATTTACTAATCTACTACCTCCTCTGCTATTCGCCCTCTCCCCTTTCGCGATTTCTTTCGCCCCTACGGCGTTTCTTGACCCGATGATGATCATGTTCGGGCTGGCCTCACTGGTCGCGGCCTCGCGCGGGCGTTCGGGTTGGGCGGGCATTCTATTAGGCCTGTCGTTTGCCGCCAAAGTTCAAGGTCTGTTTTTTGCGCCGTTGATCTGGGTGTTTAGTAAACAAGTAGATAAGGAAACAAGGAAACAGGGCGTGTCGTTGCTCCGGCTGGCGCTGGGCCTCGGCATCGTTACACTGCTCGTCCTTGCGTGGGATCGCGCTCGGGGCGGATTACCGTTCTGGCAGCAGCAGACGATCAACTATGGCGACCTCCGGTTGATCTTTCTGGACGAACTTGGCCCGCGCCTGATGGGCTGGCTGTCGTTCTTGCCTTATTTTTTCGGGCCAATTGTGGGCCTTGTCAGTTTGATCGGTTTGCCGCAAGTGCTGCGTGTATCGATCAGAGGGCGGCGATTGTTGCTCTGGTTATCAGGTATTTTTGTGTTGCACTGGCTGTTCAACTTCCCGATCTGGGATCGATACGTGCTGTTGCTCGTGCCGATTGCTGCGGTACTGATCGGGCGAGCGCTTGGTCACCTTGTCACCTCTTCACCTCTTCACTCCATCTCTCCGTCCCTCATTCTCGCTATCATCACCATCGTGGCTCTGCCCTTCACCGCTGCCGCCGCCGAGTCGCAATATCCCATCGGTGGCGATCACGGCGCGAACGACGGCATCGATCAGGTGGCGATGTTTCTCAAGACGCTGCCGTCCGGCACGGTGCTGTACGATCACTGGCTGGCGTGGGAGTTGGGCTATTATGTGGGTCGGGGCTTTGTGTACGTTTCGTACTTCGATACCCCCGCGGCGCTGCGAGACGACCTGCGCGTTT
>JACRBO010000034.1 GCA_016219235.1 Chloroflexota bacterium | reverse complement strand
TGATCGGTCAATCGGCGATCGGTCAATCGGTGATCG
Organism: Chloroflexota bacterium; assembly: GCA_016219235.1. Next base: position 4,576 of record JACRBO010000034.1, on the reverse strand, counting down.
GTCAATCGGCGATCGGTCAATCGGTGATCGGTCAATCGGTGATCGGTCAATCGGTGATCGGTCAATCGGTGATCGGTCAATCGGTGATCAGTCAATCGGTGATCGGTCAACCCGTTACCAGTTACCAGTTGACCAGTTACCAGTTGACCAGTTACCAATCTACCAGCTTCCGCCACACTAACCCCAGCGCGGCCGTCGATGCCCACTGCGCGGCCAGCGCCGAATGCCCGCCAAAGCCGCGCTCGATCGTCGCCGGTTGATCGAGGCCCGTGAGCGCCACCACCAATTTCAAGCCTGGCCCATCGGCGGCGCGGCCCACGCTCACGCTCAAGGCCAGATCACTGCCCTGGGTCGATCGCACTTGATTGGCCGCCTCAATGGCACTGGCGAGATCGAGCGGCAGATCACTCACCGTCAGGCCGCCGCGAAACATCGCGCCGATGGTCGATAGCCGCCCGCCCAGCCAGCCGCCCGTACCGCATTCCACACTCGCCAGTGTCAACGCGCGATCATTCAGCACGTGCGCCACAACACTCTCCAATGTGTCTGCATCCGCGCCGAAAAAAAACTTACCCACCCGCTCGCGCACCGTGGCTTCCATTGCCGCATTCAACGCTTCGGCTTCGGCGCGCGTGGCGGCCTTGGCCGCGATGCGAATGTCCACCTGCCCCGCCTTCGCGGATAGCCCCACCGTCGGATTGGCCGCCGTTTCCAGATCGCCAATCGCTTCGTCGATGCGGCTCTCGCCCTGCCCCACCGTATGCAAGGTGCGAATCACGATCACATCGGTGAGATTGAGTTTCGCCTTCAAATACGGCAGCACCGCGTGCTCGATCAAATATTCCATCTCACGCGGCACACCGGGCAGACTGATAATAATGCGGCCGTCATAGTCCACGATGAAAGCGGGCGCGGTGCCCACCGGATTCTCGATCGGTGTGGCGCCGTCCGGCACGTAAGCCTGGCGGCGATTGTTGTCGCCCATTGGCACGCCGTAGGCGCGGAAGCGGGCTTGAATTTGATCGAGCAAGTCGTCACGGAAGACCAACGGCCGATCGACCGCGCGCGCGATCGCGGGGCGCGTCACATCGTCGATCGTGGGGCCGAGGCCGCCCGTGGTGATGATTACGTCGCTGCGCCGCAGGGCGATCGACAGCGCTTCGGCCATCCGCACTTCGTTATCGCCGACGACTGTTTTGAAATACAGGTTCAAGCCGATGTCGCGCAACTGCCGCGCGATGTAAGTTGAATTCGTATCGACTACTTCGCCCAATAACAGTTCACTGCCTGTCGCGATGATTTCAGCGTGCATGATTGTCTCCTCCGATCAAGACCTGTCAGGTGGCGCACCAACGGCCTGTCAGCCAGATCAGCTGGGCGCCACCTGACAGGTCTTTGCGCCGACCAACAAAAAGCGGACGGAGCGCGCCGCACTTGCGTGTGCGCACTCGTCCGCTGCAGATTGTACCCTGTCGTGACACTAACCGCTGGGGCGCGGCCGCCACAACAACTGCTCGCGAATCGCCAGATCGCTGCCGCGAATCTTGAAGGCCAGATCGGCCGCGATGTTGCGCATGACGCGATAGCCCAACTCGGGATACGTGTCGCACAATTTCATAAACTTGCTGCGCGGCAGTTTCAGCACGTGCGTGTCCGCCTCGGCGCAGCGCGCCGACGCCGTGCGCAGACCCTGATCGACCAGCGAAATCTCGCCGAAAGTTTGGCCCGCGCGCAAGGTGGCGATGGTCACCGGCCCGGCTCCGCGCTTGCGCGCCCCCGGTCCGCCTACCATCGTCGGATCGACCAGCACTTCCACGGCCCCGCGCGCGATGACGTACATCTCATCACCGCTGGTGTTCTCCTCAAAAATGATGTCGCCCAGTTTCACGGCTTGCTCGTCACAAATCGAGGCCAGCATCTCCAGCTGTGTGGCTGTCAAATCAAAGAAAATGTCGGTGCGGCGCAAAATATCGATCTTTTCCATGAATGCCTTCTGTTGAAGTGGGGGTTGAGGTTGCGCGTATTCTAACATATTTCAAACTACCCAGGCAACCACAGCCCGGCGATTCCCGATTTGACTATTGAGCTCACGATGGATGGCGACATCCATCGCTGCCGACCGCCGGACACTTGCACCCACTGCGTGCAGTGCGGTGTGTGACCACGCGCAGCGGAGCGTGAGCATTCAGCCAAACTGAGAATTACTGCGAGTGAACGATGTGGGTTACAATGGTGGCGCTTCACGAAGCGGCGCTTCACGAAGCGGCGCTTCACGGGATCGATGAGCATGACAAATCAGCGGCAGACACTGGGCAAATTGGGCGAAGACGTAGCCGCGCGGCGGCTGACCGCGCAGGGCTACGTCGTGCGGCAACGCAACTGGCGCTGCGCCACCGGTGAACTCGATCTGGTGTTGGAGCGCGCTGAGGCGCTGATCTTTGTCGAAGTGCGCACCCGGCGCGGCGATCGCTTTGGCACGCCCGAAGAATCGATCACGCCACGCAAACGCGCCCGATTGATCAGCGCGGCGTTGACGTACTTGAGCGAGCATGCCGCCGCCGATCGGGCGTGGCGCATCGACGTGGTCGCGATCGAGATCGGCCCGCGCGGCGAGGTCGTCCGTTTCAATCATCTGGAGAATGCCATCGAAGGCTAGCAAGCATCCTTCGACTCTGCTGCGCTTCGCTCAGGATGCTTTTGGAGTCACAGCATGTCACGCTTTTTGTTCTGGCAAAAATGGTTGCTGGTGCTGGGCGGGGTCATCATCGGCTTTGGATTGGCGCTGGCAATGTTCAATCAAACGCCCGTATTTGATGCCTTATTCAACCGGCAAATCAATCCCACCTTCTGGATTGAGGCTGAAGTTACGCCGCAAATCAGGGCCTTTCAGCAGTGGGTCTACGGCGTCCTGGGCGCGACGATGGCCGGCTGGGGCATCTTCATTCTGTTCATCGTGCATGAACCGTTTCGCCGTCGGGAGCGCTGGGCGTGGAACTGCCTGGCCGTCGGCATCGGGCTGTGGTTCGTGGTCGATACCGCGCTCTCGATCGCCGCGAATGTGATCTTCAATGCGGCCTTCAACTCGCTGCTCGTGGTGTTGATATTGCCGCCCTTACTGGCTACGCGCTCGCACTTCAACACACCTGCCAGATCATGACCGCTGCTCAGACCCTCATCACCATCGTCGGGCCGACGGGCGTGGGTAAGACTGCGCTCGCCATCGAGTTGGCGCAGCGCCTCAACGGCGAAATCGTATCGGCGGATTCGCGCCAGATCTATCGAGGCATGGATATTGGCACGGGCAAGCCCACGCTCGATCAACTGGCGCAAGTGCGCCATCACCTGATCGATCGCGTCGATCCCGATCAATCGTACACGCTGGCCGAATATCAGGCGGACGCCTACGCAGCCATTGATGCGATCTTTGCTCAAGGGAAACAACCGCTGCTCGTGGGCGGCACGGGCCTATACATCCGGGCCGTGACCGAGGGCCTGATGATCCCCGAAGTGCCGCCGAATCCCGCTCTGCGCGCCGAGTTGGAAGGCCGATCAGGCGCGGACCTGTACGCCGAGTTACAGCAGATCGATCCGGCCGCCGCGCTGAAGATCGATCCGCGCAATGTGCGCCGCACCATTCGCGCGCTGGAAGTGTATCGCGAGACGGGCCAACGCTTCAGCGAGTTAGGCCAGACACAGCCGCCGCCGTTCGCCGTGCGCCGCATCGGGCTGACGCTGCCGCGCGCGGAATTGTATCGCCGCACTGATGCTCGCGTGGACGAGATGATTGCTCGCGGCTGGCTGGACGGGGTGCGCGCACTTTCGGCCCGCTACGATTGGCAACTGCCCTCGATGTCGAGCCTGGGCTATCCGCAGTTGGGGGCGGTGGTGCGAGGCGAACTGTCGCTGGCCGAGGCGGTGCAGCAGATCAAGCATCACACGCATCGTTTCGTGCGGCATCAATATGCCTGGTTCCGCCCGGCGGATGAGCAGATCGAGTGGTTTGATCTGTCGCAGCAGACGACCATAGCGGTGCTTGAAACCATGCGCTAACTAAGCGCGCTCCATGCCCGCCCCCGTTTGACCCGCGCCTGCATTCTGCTATACTTGCCTGAGATTATGATGTCACGTTGATGCAGTAACGATATACACCATGACTCTTTCGCAAGTAACCGCGCTCGCTCTTAAATCTGAATCGCAATCACGCACATTGTCCAACTATCGCGCGCGATTTCGTTCTTTGCTATCTGGCGACATGAATTTCCGAGGCCAGGATAGTGCGTATGCTTCCCACAACTATCATGCTTTTCCCGCCAAATTTCCGCCTCAACTGCCCCGCAAGTTTATTGACGCCCTGACCATGCCCGGCGATGTCGTGCTTGATCCGATGATGGGGTCGGGCACCACTATTGTGGAATCGTTTCTATCGTAACTAATAACGACTTTCTTGAAAACTTTTTTGAAAGTTGAGTGTTCTAACGGGTATGACATCTCTCCCGACGGCGGACGAATTGAAGCACTTGTCGCAGGCCGACTTGCTCGCGCGGGTGCTGCAGTTGGTCGAGCGCGTGCGGCAGTT
>JACRBO010000042.1 GCA_016219235.1 Chloroflexota bacterium | reverse complement strand
TCGGCGACCGTCACTGCGAGGAGCGTTTTTTGCGACGAAGCAGTCTCCTACTCGACCGGCAATTGGCGTTGATCGACATTGAGATTGCTTCGCAAAAAGCGCTCGCAATGACGCGGTGCGGCAAGTTTCTGAGCAGCGCTTCTTGCGAAGCAATCTCTTACTCAACCAGATAGAGATTGCTTCGTCGCAACGCCCTGTCCGACGCACAGTGTCGGGGGCGCGCTAGGCGAAGACGCTCCTCGCAATACCTGCACCCACCGGCAGGTGCGGTGTGACGGCTGGTTTATTTTCGCTTCAACGCCGCTTTGATGCGCACCCAGTAGCGCTGCACCGCACTCACGCGTTCCGGCTCGATGCTGTGTCGCGAGTAACGCGCCTCCACAAAGTCTCTCGTCAGCGCCGATACATCTGCATCCACTTCGGGCACACGCTGCTGCAGATCACGCGCGTATTCGTTCGGGGTCTGGGCCGGCCATCGTGGTAAGCCGCGCTCGCTGCCGCGGCGTAATAAAGCGCGATAGTAAAACTGGATTTGGTCGCGCGGCGACAATCGGCGTGGATTGATCCAGCGGCGCGTACCCGCACTCGATCGATCCGCGGAAGCCGATCGGGCCGCGAGGCGAACCTGAATCGCGTTCGCCAGCTGTGCGCGCCAGCCACCTAACAATCGACGCAACTGCTGCCACAATCGGGCGAACCAACTCCAGCCTGGCAGACGTTGAAGCGCTTCCATCAACACGGGATTGCGGCGCGTATATTGATAGATCAGGTAACCCATCACGCTCAAGAAGACGATCCAGAAGATCAACGATTGCACGAATTCCGAGATGAGGGGCGGCGCGACGTTCACATCTGGCGTCGTCGCGATGGGCGGCGGCGGCAGTACAGGCGGGCGTGCGGGCGTTTCGATCTGCGGGAAAAACAGGCTCAAAATCGCGGCAAAAAGAAAGGCGATGAAATAGAAGATCAACTGCATAATGGATATCAGCAGCGTCAGCAGATAACTCAACGTGCCAAACAGGCCCAGTGAATACTGCGTGGGTAAAGCAATCGCGGCCAGAGCCATGCTGCCCAGGATGACCAGCGTCGTGGCGATCCAGCCGGCGGGCAGGCCGCGCGCGATCGGCAGGCGCTCCCACACCCAACCCGATCGCAGCACCGTCAGGCGCGTGTGACTTAGCAGGATCAGGCCCAATCCAAAATAGATCAACAGGTGCGCCACGGGCACGCGCGCGGCTTCGTCCACTGCGCCGCTGTTGCGCAGACTCATGCGGATCACGGCGTTCAGCAAGACCATCACGGTGCCCGCGCCCAGGATGGTCATGCTGAGCGTCTGACGTGCCGCTTGCCGTTCGTTATCCAGGTCCTGCATCAATTCTCGATCGGCCAGCGGCACCCCGCCGGCTACATCCAACAGGCAGCGCGTCAACTGCCAGCTCAACAGCCAGCTGACACCCAGCACCGCCACCAGCGCGAACAACTCATTGTCGATGCCGCCGTAAAACGGATCGTATTTGACCACGTAATCCGGGCCGCGCAGAATGCCCAGCGCCGATCGGGCCGCGAGAAACAATCCGATCAGTTCGACGCCGCGCAATATGTACCACGGCAACGGCAAATTCGGTTGCCGCAGCAGGCGCGTGGTTGTCGACGCGATCAGCGACACGGCCAGGCTGACAAACGGAATGTAATCGATGCGCCACGCGGCCACCAGTTTCTGCCCGAACTGCACCAGCGCGATCGAGGCGCAGACCGCCATCGTCCCGACGATCAACGTCTGGCTGACGGCGGTCAATATGCTGCCGCGAATGGACTGCGAGCGTTGAATCGACATGCTTGTTGTGTTACCAGATCATGATCTCACGCAAAGCACTAAGTTCTCTGGCTTTTCAGACTTGAGCGGGATACTTTCAGGAAGGCTCCCGGCGCTGCCTCCGGCGTGTCAAATCCGCCGCTCAATGCCGATGGATTTGGCAATCCATCGGGAGCCATTCCCATTCAACCCGGAAGAGCCGTTTTTCTTTGCTTCTTTGCCCCTTTGCGTGAGCAACATTCACTTCCGCCACAGATCCAGATCGCGCTCGCGTGTGAACTCATACAGCGGCACGCCAAAGTGCCGCGCCCGCTGGACGATCGATACCCGCTCGGGCACCACCCCCATTAGCGCCACCAGCACGTCGAGGCCGGCGCGGCGCGCGCGAAAAATCTCATCGAATACTGCATCATCTAAACTGCCCGTGATCACGATCAGCGTCGTGCCCCAGCTCAGGCGTGGCAGCGTCTGCCGCAGTTGATCCACCAATGGCTGGGTCTTGATCGATCGCACGCGCGCCAGCACCTCGAGCAAGCGTGTTAAATGCGCGCGGCCCTTGTGTGGCAAGATGGCTGAGGGCTGACTCTTGCCGATGAGCGGATCTTCGCCATTTACCCACAGGCCCACCGACTGCCGCCGCCCGACGATCCAGTTCGCCAGCGAGGCCGCCACGACGACGGCCAACTCAGTGGCATCGTAGCGCGTGCGATAGTCGTACTCGTCGGCGTTGAGGTTGAGCACAATGGCCGTTTCCAGCGCGATCGACGGCTCGAATAGTTTGACTTGCAGGCGGCCTGTGGTCGCGGTCGCTTTCCAATCGACGCGGCGCAGCGAATCACCGGCGACGTAGTCGCGTTTGCCGCGCACGCGCGTGGGGTCTTCGAATATCGGCTGTGTGTGCCGCAGTGTGCCCAGCGGCGAATGCGACGGCAGCGGCACGCGCGCCAGCGGGATGATGCGCGGATAGACGATTAAATTATCGGCGCGGCCCTCGTTCTGGATGTCTTCGGCCAGCCCGATCACATCGCCCGAGCGCAAGTGCAGCGGCCCGATGGGATAGTAGCCGCGCTTGTCGGCATTGAGTGTGAACGTGAACTGTGTGCGGCCACGCGGCCCCAGCGACACCACGCGTTGAAATGAATTGGGCACGATCAATTCAACGGGCAGGCTCTCGCTGATCTGCGCCCAGATCACGGGCAGCCAGCCGGTATTGATGAGTTCCAACTTCAGCGGGACCTTCTCGTTGAGGAACGCGCGTTTCGGGAAAGTACGAGTGAAGTGAACGGCGTTCAACGCCCGATGGCTCCACCACCGCCCGACGGCATACACGCCGACGAAGAAATACACCAGCGTCAGCACGAAGTCTTCGTGCAGGCCGATGGCGACGAAGGCCAGCAGGATGAGGAGAAGGAAGAAGTTGTCGGCCATTGGGGGAAGTCAACTGGTAACTGGTCGATTGGTAACTGGTCGATTGGTTAATTGGTAACCGGTCGATTGGTTGACCAATCACTGATTGACCAATCACCGGTTGACCAATCACCGATTGACCAATCACCAGTTGACCAATTGACCGATTACCAATTGACCGATTGACCACTCACTCCAAACTCAATGCCGTCCGCTCAACAATATCTTTTACAATCGTCCTGGCGCTGCTGCCGCGCAGTTCGGCTTCCGGCTTGACGATGAGGCGATGCGGCAGAGTAAACGGCGCCAGGTATTTGATGTCGTCGGGAATGACGTGATCGCGCCCGCGCACGGCGGCCAATGCTTGCGCCGTTTTGAAGAGCGCCAGCGTCGCGCGTGGACTCCCGCCCAAGGCCACTTCGCCGTGATCGCGCGTGGCTGTGACCAATGCCACGATGTAGTCATGCAATGACTCATCCACGTGCACTTCCCACACTTGCTTTTGAAACTCCAGCAGCTTCACTTCATCCGTGATCTGCTGCAACTTATTTACGGGATGCTCGCGCTGCAAATGCGGCAGCAATTGTTTTTCCTGCGCGGCGTTGGGATAGCCCATCGAGAGGCGCATCAAGAACCGATCGAGCTGCGCTTCGGGCAGAGGGAACGTGCCTTCGTACTCGATCGGGTTCTGTGTGGCGAGCACCAGGAACGGGCGCGGCAATGGGCGCGTTACACCATCGACGGTGACTTGCTGCTCCTGCATCGCTTCGAGCAGCGCGGCCTGCGTGCGCGGCGTGGCGCGATTGATTTCGTCAGCCAGCAGGATGTTGACGAAGATCGGACCGGGGCGAAATTCAAATTCGTTCGTGCGTTGGTTGAACACCGAGACGCCCGTCACATCGTTGGGCAGCAAATCGGGCGTGCACTGGACGCGCTTGAACTGCCCGCCCAGACTGACGGCGATCGAACGGGCCAGCATCGTCTTGCCGACGCCGGGCACATCTTCGATCAAGACGTGGCCTTCGCACAACAACGCGACCATCAGCAGTTCGATCGATTCGCGCTTGCCGATGATCACCTGCTCGACATTATCGATGACGCGGGTGGCAAACTCTTGGATGGGGGGCATAGGGCCTGCTTTGCGACGAGGTTGTTGAAAGTATAGCACGAATAGGCGGACACGGATTGCACGAATTACACAGATAACGCGGATGTATCTGTGCGGTAAAGAAAACCTCCGAGGTCTTGAAGACCTCGGAGGTTTATAGGCCGCGCTATTTGCTCTTGCGCTTGTACGGTTTCTTGTACGGCTCTTTGGCCGCCTTGGGCGGGGCACTGCGCTGAGCCTTACGCAGGCGCGCGGCGGCGGCGCGCGCCACGGAGTTGTCCGGGGTTGTCTCGCGGGCCGGCGCACGTCGGGCTGGTTTGTCGCGCCGCGCTGATTTAGAATGCGGGCCGCTGTCGCGCGGCGTAGCCAATCGGATGTTGGCCGCCTGCCCGCGCACCGTCGCGCCTGTCATCGCCGTCAACACTTGCGCCTGAAATTCGGCCGGTATGCCCACCACCGAGTAGTCGTCGAAGATTTCGATCGGGCCGATGTGCTTGCCTGGCAGATTCGCTTCGTTGGCAATCGCGCCCACGATGTCGGCCGGGCGTATGCCGGCGTTGCGCCCTGCAGCGAGATACAACATCACCGTTTCGGTCTCGGCGGGCAGTGGATAACCGATCGGTTCCGGTTCGGGCATGGCTGGCGCCACATCCAGCGGCTTGTTGCCGCGCGCCAATCGCACCGCCGCCGCCGCAATCTCCGCTAAATCTTTGCCGCTTTCTTCGGCTAATTCTTCGACCAAAGCGAGATACACATCCAGGTCTTCATCTTGCAGCGTTTTCAAAATGCGTGCTTTGAACAGCGCCGTGCGCCGCGCGGCCACATCGGCGTGGCTGGGCACTTTCATGGCCGTCAAGCGCTGACTGGTGAACTGTTCGATCGCCTTGAGCAAACGCGTCTCGCGCGGCGTGACAAATAGAATGGCTTTGCCCGTGCGGCCCGCCCGCGCCGTGCGACCGATGCGATGCACGTATGATTCGGGGTCGTTGGGAATGTCGAAGTTGATCACGTGGCCGATGTGTTCGATGTCCAGCCCGCGCGCGGCCACGTCGGTAGCGACGACAATTTCTATGGTTCCTTCGCGCAGGCGGCGGATGACGCTCTCGCGCTGGGCCTGTGTCATGTCGCCGTGCATGGCTTCGGCTGCGTAGCCGCGCGCTTGCAGTTTGTCCGATAGATCGGCGACGCCCACCTTGGTGCTGGCAAAAATGAGGATGGCTTCGCCCTCCACCGCTTCGGCTTCCAGCAATTGCGTCAGCGCTTCGACCTTTTGCTTTTCAAGCACATGCACGTAGCGCTGCTCGACGGTGGCCACCGTGACGGTCTTGCGTTTGATCTCGATCGTCGCCGGTTTGTCGAGATGCCGATCGGCGATGCGGCGCACCTCGCGCGGGATGGTGGCCGAAAAGAGCGCGGTCTGCCGATCGGCCGGCGTCTGCCCCAGAATCCATTCGACATCTTCGATGAAGCCCATGCGCAGCATCTCGTCGGCTTCGTCGATCACAACCGTCTTCACGGCGGCCAGATCGAGCGTGCCGCGCCGCAGATGATCCATGACGCGGCCCGGCGTGCCGACGACGACGTGCAGCCCGCCGCGCAGCCGACCGATCTGCTTGCCGATCGCGTCGCCGCCGTAGATGGGCAACACGCGCACACGACCGAGATACTTGGAATAGGCGTGGATGGCCTCGGCCACTTGAATGGCGAGTTCGCGCGTGGGCGTAAGCACCAGCGCTTGCACGACGTTGTGGCTGAGATCGAGTCGATCGAGGATGGGCAGGGCGAAGGCCGCCGTTTTGCCGGTGCCGGTCTGCGCCTGGCCGATCAGATCGCGGCCCGCCAGCAGCAGCGGAATCGTTTGTTGTTGAATGGAGGTAGGCGCTTCATAGCCCACCTCGATGAGTTGTTGAATCAGGGGCGCGCTCAGGCCCAGCTGGGCGAACGTTTCAGCGATGGCGGTCTGATCAGTGTCCAGTGTAGTTTCCATGCGGACAGTATAACACGGATAGTGAGGAGCAGATGGGGCGACTGAGTTTATGGAGAAAACAAGAACCTGCAAAGTTGTCAGGACTCTGCAGATTGATAAACTATTTTGGAGATGTAGTGCTCACTAATGGATCGGCGCAAAATCGG
>JACRBO010000398.1 GCA_016219235.1 Chloroflexota bacterium | reverse complement strand
GTCCAGGCTGCCGCGCACAATGTGATAGCGCACGCCGGGCAAGTCCTTGACGCGGCCGCCGCGCACCAGCACCACCGAGTGTTCCTGAAGGTTGTGCCCCTCGCCGGGGATGTACGCGCTGACTTCGATGCCGTTCGACAGACGCACACGGGCCACCTTGCGCAACGCCGAGTTCGGTTTCTTGGGCGTCTGGGTGCGGACAATGGTGCACACCCCGCGCTTCTGCGGCGCGCCCTTGGCGCGGCGCACATGCTTCAGGAAATGCTCACCGTCAAATCCGACGATGTACAGGGGCGCGTGAAGACTTACGAATCGATCGTCAAGGGCGAGCGCATTGAAGAGCCTGGTATTCCGGCGTCGTTCCGGGTGCTGGTGAAGGAAATGCAATCGCTGGGCCTGGCGGTCGAGGCGATCACCGACACCGGCGAGGTGCTGCGCTTTGGCAAGGATGAAGAGAAGCAGCGCATGCCCCGGTTGAGCATGGGCTTGCTGGGCGGGCTGGATGACGGCGACGTTCTGTGACAAAAATCACGTCAAAAAGGGTTGACAGATTAAAGGCCGTATGGTAATATCACGCGCCGCTGAGTGATGTGCATCGGCCATAAACCCCGGTGACCGGCAACAACCTAGAACGACTGTGTTTCTTGAGGAAGGGCCATCGTTCACACTCAGATGGCCTTTCTTCACGGAGGAAACGTAAGTGCCAACGATTAATCAGTTAGTCCGCAAGGGCCGCAAGACCAAGAAGACCAAGAGCAAGGCGCCTGCGTTGCAGTTCACGTGGAACTCGTCTGATCAGAAGCGCACCAAGCGCGCCAAGGGCGCGCCGCAGAAGCGCGGGGTGTGCACCATCGTCCGCACCCAGACGCCCAAGAAACCGAACTCGGCGCTGCGCAAGGTGGCCCGTGTGCGTTTGTCGAACGGCATCGAGGTCAGCGCGTACATCCCCGGCGAAGGGCACAACCTCCAGGAACACTCGGTGGTGTTGGTGCGTGGCGGCCGCGTCAAAGACCTGCCCGGCGTACGCTATCACATTGTGCGTGGCAGCCTGGACACGGCGGGTGTCGAGAAGCGCTCGCAAGGTCGATCGAAGTACGGTTCTAAGCGGCCCAAGCAAAAGCCGGCGTAAAGGCTACGGGAGAATAGAAGCACATGTCACGTCGTGTACGCGCCTTTAAGCGCGAAGTCATCCCTGATATTCGTTACAACAGTCCCATTGTTTCGATGTTTGTCAATCGCATGATGCGTGGCGGCAAGAAGTCCACCGCTCAGCGTGTGATGTATGGCGCGTTCGAGTTGATTGAGCAGCGCGCCAAGCGCCCGCCGCTGGAAGTGTTTGAGCAGGCGATGCGCAATGCCACGCCGCAGATTGAAGTGAAGCCGCGCCGCGTCGGCGGTGCCACCTATCAAGTTCCAGTCGAAGTGCCGGCCGATCGTCGCAACACGCTGGCGATGCGCTGGATTCTGGGCGCAGCCCGTTCGCGCGGCGGCAAGTCGATGGCTGAGAAGCTGGCGAGTGAGTTGATGGACGCCGCGGCTGGCAACGGCTCGGCGATTAAGAAGCGCGAAGAAACACACAAGATGGCCGAGGCCAACCGCGCCTTTGCCCACTTCCGTTGGTAATCTAAAAATTTCTTAGTTTTGGTTTGAATGGCGGCGCGTCATCGAAGCGATGAAACCCCGCCAACTGCCAACCGTAGGTCAGGTTTAGTATCATGTCACGGGAATACCCGCTCGAATTCATGCGCAATATCGGCATCATCGCTCACATCGATGCCGGTAAAACTACAACTACCGAGCGGGTTTTGTTTTACACAGGCAAAACCCATCGTATTGGTAATGTAGATGACGGCACCACGGTAACGGACTGGATGGAGCAGGAGCGCGAGCGCGGGATTACGATCACCGCTGCCGCCATCACCTGCAACTGGCGTGATTATCAGATTAACATCATCGACACTCCCGGTCATATCGACTTCACCGCCGAAGTACAGCGATCGTTGCGGGTACTGGATGGCGGTGTTGTTGTGTTTGACGGCGTCGCGGGCGTTGAGCCGCAATCGGAAACGGTGTGGCGGCAGGCCGATCGGTATCGCGTCCCTCGCATGTGCTTTGTGAATAAACTCGATCGTGTCGGCGCCGATTTCTATCGGACCGTCCAGATGAT
>JACRBO010000397.1 GCA_016219235.1 Chloroflexota bacterium | reverse complement strand
CGTGCCCTTCACGCGATCGTAGCGCTGCTGCAGGCCCAGCTTGACGTAGCCATCGTAACCCGATTGGCCGTGGGCGTCCAGATAGTACAGCGCCGTCGTGAACTGGGTCAGCGCCTCGTCCAGCCAGGGCTCGTCCACCTGATCGTTGCCAACCAGGCTGTACCACCATTGATGTGCAGCCTCGTGCGCCGTGGCGCTTTCCTGGAACGAGGGGCTTTCTTCATACAGGTCCTTGGCCACTACGATCAGGCCCGGATACTCGATGCCGCCCGCCGTCGTCGGCGTCTCCACCAGATCGAGTTCGGTGAATGGATACGGGCCAATGCGCCGGTTGAATGACTTCACCGAGTTCACCGTCACGGTCAGGCCGCGCTTGCCGGCCGCCGCATTCTTCGGCAGGTAATACGAGTTGATTTTAATCCCGTCCACAGTCTCTGACGACACTTGAAAATCCGCGCTCATGGCGATCATGAAATCGCGCATGGGGCCGCTGACGCAGCGTTGCGACTGCTGCCCCTGCGGCGCGGCCTGCGGCTCGCACGCACCCGACGTGACGACGACCTGATCTTTCGGCGCAAGGATGTTGACCAGATATAAAGCCGAATCGCTGTACACGGCATCGCCCATGCCGGGGGCCAGTTCCACATTCCAGCCTTCGTCATCATACGCCGGAATCTGCGGATAGAAATTGGGCAGCGCCAGAATGCCGTTAAACAGGCCAAATTGATTGTAACCGGCGGCGACTGACGACGTGGGCACGCGCGTCACGTAAGCGAGTTCAAAATCCGCCACCGCCCCGATCGGCAACGGCGGATCGATCGGGACGCGCAGCGCAGAACCGCCCAACTCGCTGATCGGTTTCACATCGATCCCGTTAAGCCGAAATTCATCGAACGCCACTTGCCCGCCATAACTCGCTGTGTTGGGAAACACGCGAAAATAGATCGCGTCGAGCGGCACAGTTTCATTATTCGTGTACCGCACAGATTGTAACGCCCAATACGAGGCCAGATCGGGCGCAATGCTCAGCTCGATTCGATACTGCGTTGCCGTCGCAAACTGATCGAGGTCGTTGACAAAGTCCGATCGCATCGCGGCGCGATACGGCGCCAGGTCAAGCGGCTCATCCGTGGGGGTCGGCGCAACCGACGGGCCGGGTACGGCCGATGGGACCAGCGTCGGCGCAGGCGGCTGAACGACAGTCGGCGTGCAAGCTGAGATCAGCAGGAGTAACGTAAATAACCAATAGCGCATGCGGAGCTCCGTGAGAAAATGTTCGTTCAATAAAGTACGAACAGCCGCTGTCGAAAGTTCATCGCGCGGCGATCAGGTTCGCGCCGCACTGCGCGCAGCGCGCGACCGTGCCGCGATAAGTGAGGGCGTCGTTGGGGCACGCGCGCCGATCGGGTCCGGCCGCCTGCTCGATCGTTTGATCGACCAGCTCACGCGCCAGCCCGATGTTGATGAGCTTTTGCCGCGCAAACTCGATCGGTGTGCCGCTGTCCAGATCCGCGCGGGCCTCGCGCGTCATCCGCTCCAACGGCGAGTTGGCCGGTTCGGGCACGGCTAAAACTTCCTTCTGAAAATTCGTGCCGCACGCTAAGCACATCACCATTTCGCCGCGCGTGTTGATGGGGAACAGCGGGATGAAGTACAGCGTGAAGTAATCGCGCGCCAGGCGCAGTTCATACTCGCGGCGCGTGCGGCACTGCGGGCAATAGAACTGGCCGGTGGACAGAGTCTTGAAACGGGTCCTGGTGCCGAAGAGAATAAACATTGTAAGGCGTGCTCCGTGACGAGTGACGAGTGACGAGTGACGCGAATTGTATCACGCACTACACATCACGGATTACGCAGTACGCATTACGGATTGCGCAGTCTCCGGCTCTGCGGATACGGAAACACATCCACAATCTCACCTGCGCGGATGCGGGCTTGCATCGTCGTCCAGAAGTCTACAGCCAGCAGATCGCCGTGCGTTTCAAGGAAGGTACCCTTCACGTTGGGCTGCAAGCCAAAGAACTTGATGAATTCCTCGGGAAAGATATCGTTCTCGCCCACATAAAACCACGGATCGGCGCCGGTCTCATCGTCGTCGTAGTCCGAGCGTGGAATCTGACGGAAGTTGTAATCCGTCAACAGGCCCAGCTCGTCGTAGTCGTAGAAGACTACGCGCCCATGCCGCGTCACCCCGAAGTTCTTCAGCAGCATATCGCCAGGGAAAATATTCGTCGCCGCCAGATCTTTTACCGACTGCCCGTAATCGATCACAGCCGCGCGCGCGGCTTCATCGCTCACTTGTCGCAGATACAGATTCAACGGCGTCATCTTGCGTTCGGTGTACAGGTGCTTGATGGATATCGTGTCGCCTGCCACCGTCACGCTGTTCGCGCACACTTTCAACAGTTCAGCCAGCAAGGCCAGTGAGAACCGCGCCCGATCGAATTGCAGGTGCTCGAATTCCTGCGCGTCCACCAGCCGCCCGGCGCGATCGTGCTTGAAGACCAGCGCGTATTTTTCCATCACTTCCTGGCGCGTGGCGGTCTTGGGATAGGCAAATTTGTCCTTGATGATCTTGAACACCACATCGAACGACGGCAGGTCGAAGACCATCATCACCATGCCCTTGTCGCCGGGCGCGACCTCAAATTGATCGTCCGAATCGCGCAGATGACGCAGCAGGTCGCGATACAACTCGGTCTTGCCGTGCTTGTTGTAACCGATCGAAATGTACAACTCCGCGATGCGCTTAAAGGGCATGATCGATTTGAGAAACTCGATCACCTCGTGCGGATTTTCGACGTCGACGCTGAAGTACGATCGAGTGAAGCTAAACACCACACTCACGTCGTCGGCATTCGTCAACACGGCATCGATGGCGATCCCGTCCGCCGGATGCCGGAACGCGAACACCAGCGGCATCAACCGCTCCCCCGATCGGATCCGCCCGACGATATAGGCCCCCTTGTTGCGGAAGAAGATCGACTTCAGCACATCGACTTCATCGACCGTGGCCACGCCTGCCGCGGCCAGCTGCGCTTCGATGGTGCGCGCAGCCAGATAAATATCATCAGCCAACGAGCGAAACGGCGCGGCAAACACATGCTGCTCGATGATCGAGGTCACTAACGAGTCAAGCGTCGCGGGCGAGCGATAGGTCTCATAGACGGGCCGGGCCGATCGGGCTGGCGGCAGATTGAAATCGGAATCGACAAACTCGCGGGCATGATCGACGCCGACGGTCGCGAAGATGCGGCGCGTG
>JACRBO010000392.1 GCA_016219235.1 Chloroflexota bacterium | reverse complement strand
TGTGCCTGAACACCGACGATCCGTCGCACGCGAAGATCCAAATCCCGGTGGACACCACCATCAGCGGCAATCTGACGCTGGTCTACCACGACCTGGAAGACGTCATCCACGCGGGTGAGACGCTCTTTGTCGCGGGTGACTTCAATAGTTGGAGTGTCGCTGCCACGCAGCTGACGGGTAATCCTGACAACAGCGTGTTCACGGTGACGGTGCCGACGAACTTGACTTCAGTCCAACTCAAGTACGTCGTGTACACCGATACCCTGCACACCGGCCCGGCCAACCTGGGCTGGCTGCAGAGTACCACTCGCACGGTGGTGATGACGGGGACCATGACCGCCGATCACTATCGCAACATCGAGCCTGGTTTCTACGTGTTGCAGTTCCCGTTTGAGATCTCGACCGTGGTGGGCGTCCCGACCAACAGTATCTTTGGCCGGATCGGGGCCGATGACCTCACGCTACGCAGCGGCGCTCCGCGCGGTTTGATGGCCGAACTGGGCTACGGCGTGGCGGCTGATGCCGCGCTGTGGAACTGGCAGTCCATGCCGTGGAGTTCGCAAGCCGGCAGCGACGACGAGTTTACGGGCGCGATCACGCCGAATGCGACGGGCGTGTACTCGTATGCGGTGCGTTTCAACGGCAACTGGGGCGTTGGCAATCCGCACAACACCTGGTACTATGGCGACAAGAACCCGGGCACCCCGTTCAGCACCACTGAAGCGGGCGTCCTGACCGTTGCCGAGCGCCGCGGAGTCAGTCTGTCCCCGGCGACCAACATGCTGCTGGGCAAGAAGGGCACGGTGGTCACGCACACCGTGCAAATCACCAACACCGGCAGCACCACCGATACCTTTGACTTGACGGCCACCGGTAACACCTGGGCGGTCAGCCTGTCGGCTACCAGCTTTATGCTGGGCGCCGGCCAGGGCGCGACGTTCTACGTTTACGCTAACGTTCCGCCCGAAGTGGAAACCAGTGACACCGTGATGGTCAAGGCTGCTTCGGCGGCTGATGCGGCCCAGCAGGCCATGGCGACCCTGACGACGGCCGTGAAGTACTTCATCAACTTCATGCCGGTGATTCGCCGCTAATCGATCCTAACCCGGTACGCCGCCTGACAACAGGCGGCGTACCCCACAGCGTAAGGCGGCTTTCAACAGCCGCCGTTCACGGCGTATCGAGAAACTCGCCTTACGCAACACATCGGCCTGACATGTGGTCCTGATTGACCGGTGCCCGCCTCTGGTTGGCCGACCAGAGGCGGGCGTTTTTTCTTGGAGGAGGTTTTCCATGGCACTAACCTCGAATTGGCGCAAGCGCTGGCTGGTGGGGTGGTTGATGGTAGGCGTGTTATTCGCGGCGGCCTTGCCCACGGCTGTGGCCCGGCCCGATGACGTCTCATCTCCGGCGGCTGATCCGCTGGGCAAAATCTCGGCGTGGGTGCTGGAGCACACCGTTGACGGCGCGCAGGCCGAGATGCTGGTGGTGTTGCGCCAGCAGGGCGATCTGAGCGGCGCGGCTCAAAAACCGACTAAACTGGAGAAAGGCCGCTACGTTTATGATACGCTGTATCAGACTGCGCAGGCTACGCAAGGCCCGATCATTCAGTGGCTGACCGCTCGCGGCATCGAACATCGCGCTTATTACATCGTTAACTTGATCTGGGTGAAGGCCGATCGGGCTGCGGCGCTGGCGCTGGCGGCTCGATCGGACGTGGCTCGCATCGACGGCAATACGCAAATCCGACTGCCGCTGCCGACTGAACCCCTGCTGCTCTCCGAACTCTCCGAACCGGACGCCGTCGAGCCGGGTGTCACGTATATCAAAGCGCCGCAAGTGTGGGCGACGGGTTACACGGGGCAGGGCATCGTCGTAGGCGGACAGGATACCGGTATCCAGTGGGATCATCCGGCGTTGAAAGAGCACTATCGGGGTTGGGACGGCGCGACGGCTAATCACGACTTTAACTGGCATGACGCCATCCATACGACGGGCAGTTCGTGCGGAGCCAACTCGCCCGTGCCCTGCGACGATCATGGCCACGGCACGCACACCATTGGCACGGCGGTCGGTTCCGATGGCGGCACGAATCAAATCGGCGTTGCGCCGGGGGCCAAATTCATCGGCTGTCGCAATATGAATGCCGGTGTCGGTTCGCCCGCCACTTACATCGAATGTTTTGAGTTTTTCCTGGCGCCGTATCCGGTGAGCGGCGGAGCGGGCAATCCCGCTCTCGCGCCTGATGTCACCAACAACTCCTGGGGCTGTCCACCCGATGAAGGCTGTAATGCGGCGTCGCTGCTGGCGGCCGTGCAGGCGCAGCGTGCGGCGGGCATCATGACGGTTACTTCGGCGGGCAATGAGGGACCCAGTTGCAACACAGTGCAGGACCCGCCCGGTATTTACGATGAAGTGTATTCGGTGGGGGCCTTGACCACGAGCACCGATTCGATTGCGTCGTTCAGCAGCCGCGGCGCAGTGACCGTGGATGGCAGCAATCGCACCAAGCCGGATATTGCCGCGCCCGGCACCAGCACGCGCTCGAGTTTGCCCGGCAACGGCTATGGCTCGCTCAGCGGCACGTCGATGGCGAGTCCGCACGTGGCGGGCGCAGTGGCATTGTTGTGGTCGGCGCGGCCGGAGTTGAAGAATCAGATCGATGCGACTGAGCAGGCGCTCAACAACTCGGCTGTTCACATCAACAGCGCAACGTGTGATCCGGCTGGTACGACCTGGCCCAACAATACCTTCGGCTACGGACGGCTGGATATTCTGGCAGCAGCCCAACCGACTGCGGGTCTGGCGCTGACGCCGTCGGCGGCGGCGCAGAGTGCGGCGGTGGGCGATACCGTCGCGTATACTCTGCGCTTCACCAACACCGGATCGCTCAGCGATACGTTTGGCGTCAGCCTGAGCGGCGCGCAGTGGCCCGTGACCACCAGTCTGGTGACGACCGGCGTGATCGGCCCTAATGTCGGCACACCGGTGACGATCAGCGTGACCGTGCCCCTGACGGCGACGGGCAACGCTACCGATTCGGTCGCGGTGAAGATTGCCTCACTGGCAACGCCCGCCATCTCGGCCACGGCGCGCTTCACGACCACGGCGTTGCCCAGTTACAGCGCGGCCTTAACTTCGCAGGTAACTGCGCAGGCCGGCTACGTTGGGCACACCGTGATGTACACCGTGCGCTTGACCAACACCGGCACCATCACCGACGATTACCTGATCAATCACGATCGAAAGGGCTGGGTCACTACGCTTGAACCGGGGTATCAACAACTGCCGCCGCAGGCCGGCGTCGACATTCTGGCGCAGGTCACTATTCCGCTGACGGCCACGCACGGGCAGACCGATACGGTACAGGTGTTTGTCAATGGCGCCGTTAACGAGTACCGTCTTGATCTGGTTACTACGGCTTTGACCTATCGCGTATTTCTGCCGATCGTGTTGGGAGGCGAATAAATGAGGCGTCGCGCCAGTCAGACGTTATTGCTGAGTGTAATCGTATTAGCGTTGCTGATCGCGCCGTCATCCAGCGTCTTGGCAGTTGCGGCTGCGAAGGGCAACGTACCAGAGTGGAGCGTTGTGGCGCGCGTCTACTACACCGATCGAGCCGATCTGGCCCGCCTGGCTGAGCGTCTGGACATCTGGGAAGTACGCGGCGATCAACGTTACATGATCGCTGCGCTGACTCAATCGGACTGGCAGCGGCTGGCTGCCGAGGGTTATCGCCTTCAGATCGAGATCGCGCTGACGGCCGAACTTAATCGGCCGCGCACTTACCTGCCGGGCCAGATCGACGGTATCCCAGGCTATCCGTGTTATCGCACGGTGGAGGAGACATTTGCGACCGCCACGACGATCGTGGCGCAGCATCCGACGCTGGCCCAATGGATCGACATCGGCGACTCCTGGGAGAAGGTCACACCCGGCGGCAATGCCGGGTACGATCTGGGGGTGCTGCGTCTGACCAACGCGAACAGCGCCGCGCCTAAGGCCAAATTCTTTGCCATGTCGGCGATTCACGCGCGCGAATACACGCCGGCCGAATTGAACACGCGCTTTGCCGAGTACCTTGTCAACAACTATGGCGCTGATCCCGATGTGACCTGGTTGTTGGACTATAACGAGATTCATCTGCTGTTGCAGGCCAATCCCGATGGTCGCAAGTGGGCTGAGCAGAACTACTCGTGGCGCAAGAACACCAATAACAATTTCTGCGCCAACACCAACTCGCGTGGCATCGACCTTAATCGCAACTGGCCGTTTGGCTGGGGCGGGCCGGGCGCCAGCGATGTGGCTTGTAATGAAACATTCCGCGGGCCAGGCGCAGCCTCGGAGCCGGAGACGCAATCCACGGTGGCCTACGTCCGATCGATTTTTCCCGACCAGCGGCCCGACGATCGCATTACGCCTGCGCCGGATACGGCCACCGGGGTCTTCCTCGATCTGCACAGTTACAGCCAGTTGGTGCTCTGGTCGTGGGGCGACACTTACGATGCTGCGCCCAACGGAACGCAGTTACAAACGTTGGGGCGCAAGTTTGCCTATTTCAACAACTACACGCCGGATCAATCCGTGGGCCTGTATCCAACCTCCGGCACCACCGACGATACGGTTTACGGCGAATTGGGCGTGCCCGCTTACACATTTGAACTAGGCACCAGTTTTTTTCAGGCGTGCTCGACGTTTGAGAGCACCATCCTGCCCAACAATCGGCCCGCGCTGGTGTACGCGGCCAAAGCCGCGCGCCGGCCTTACCAGTCACCGGCCGGACCGGATGCGCTTAACGTGACGGTCACGCCCACCGCGACCACCGGCCTGACGGCGACGCTGACCGCGACGGCCAACGACACGCGCTTCAACAGCAGCAACGGCAGTGAGCCAACACAAAGCATTGCGGCGGCGCGCTATTCGATCGATGCGCCGTCGTGGATCACGGGCACGGTCACGCAGCCCATGACGGCGACCGATGGCGCATACAACACCTCGATTGAAAATATCGTGGCTGTGGTAAACGTCAGCGATCTGAGCGAAGGTCGGCATACGCTGTTTGTCGAGGCGCAGGACGCCAATGGCAACTGGGGCGTGCCGACTGCTGTTTTCGTGCAGGTAGGGCCGGTGGTGAGTCAGGGCGGCTTGCCGCTGTTGATGCCTGACCAGCAGACGGGCA
>JACRBO010000391.1 GCA_016219235.1 Chloroflexota bacterium | reverse complement strand
CGGGAGTCGCTGGTTATTCAATCAGCATCTCTCGTCTTTCTATGTCGGCGGGTTGCGTCTTGGTCGCCAGCTGACGGCCTGGTCAACGCACTTCGGTCGAATCGATTAACCCCTCTAGCCACTTAATGTAACGTGTCTTGTCGTGCGTGAATCGGTGTAATTGGGCCAGGGCTCTATAGTACGGACAGCCGCTTAACGCCCTAAAAACTCGCACGATAACGATTTAACGCGCCTGATTGAGCAGGGTCGATTGGGTGAATAGGTGAAGTGAGCGTCGATTCTGACAGCGATTCGACCAATCTCGCCGAACCACAAACCAGGTCTCCTCATTCGTACTAAGTGAATCGTGCCACAGCAACATCACGGTCTTGAACGCCAGGCAAATCAATGGCAGTGCCTTGAAGCACACGATGTGGTGCTTCAAAGTGTTGGGCAATCAACCTGCGCGAAAGAATATCATAATCGCGGCCGATAGGCTATGGCTCGGGCTAAGAAGCGCTTGAAGAAGAATAGCAGGACAGGGCGATCAACACCAATGGGGCAGTCAATATGCTTCCGCTGGCTTTGGAGCGGAGCCGCTCTTATTTGCCCTGGACAGGACGAATGTCGGGATAGTGACGACGATAGTGAAGACTCATGTCCAGGTCGGATCTGCAATTTACCAGATCCGACCCAGTTCTTATAGGCCTTCGGATACCGCGTCCAGTCCCTGGCTGCCCGAGATCCCTCCCCGAAGCCACCCCACTACCAGCCAGGATGGGTGGCCTTCAATCAGCGCATCAGGTAGAGGACGATAATGACCAACAACACCAAGATCACCGCGGCGTTGTTGCCTGATACCGTAGCCGACTGCGCCGGCATGACGACGACCGGCGGCTGTTGACTGCGCTGCCCGCTAAAGGCAATGGCGAACACCACAAACATCAACATCAGGACTGTAAACCATGTAGCGTTCATGTTTCACCCCTTCTTGTCGTTGCTTGATCGTGCTCGAAATCGATATCTCCTAACCTGTGGCTATCGTCATTATGCGCCCGATCGCACGCCAGACCTATCGCCAACCTGTTACGGCTGGCTGACGAATAAGTCCCGTTTGCCTGGCCGTCGATCAGCGGTCTGTCAGGACATTGAAAGATCATTCAAAGCCGCCCGGCGTTTTCTAACACCCGTTTTGCAGTATCTTGATAGCAGGCATGATTTGTCTTTCGAGGCGGCCTGTGTCAAAATATCCGCGATCTTTAGCTCAGTCAAAACCCATGGCGTGGCGGTCCGGCGCATTTACCGTGCCGGTTACGCGGATCAGGTCCATGATCGAATTGCATTTCCCCGATGCGGTGTTGGACGATGCGGACTTCTGCAATCGACATCTCGAACGTTCCCAGATCGAACAGGCTTTTCAAGCCGCTGCCAGCCGCCCGATTGTTATTCTGGGCGAACGCCGCATCGGCAAGACTTCATTGTTGAATGTCACGCTCAACTGGTTGCAGGCTCAGGAACGCTATCAAGTCGTCACACCCGGCCCGTGGAGTTCCATGCACGGCTTCAAGTCCGAGTTGATCACGGCTCTGGCGCTCGCCGCCGGGCTGAATCCGCGCCGGGAAGATTGGACGGATGCGGCGGGCAACCTGCAACTGAATTCCGCCACCGAATTGGTCCAGGCTTGCCACGCGATCTGCGCCGCCGCCCGGCAGCGGCTGGTCGTGTGCATCGACGAGTTTGACAGCGCCCTGCTGGCCTGCCCGACGACTGGCGAACAGCGCGAGATTCAAGCATTAGTGCTGCATTTTGTGGAGAAAGCGCGGCTGCCGCTGACCTTCTTCTTCTCCATGACCCGCCCGACGGAAAAGATCGGGCACGCTTATCCTACTTCATTTCTCAACAAGGCCCGGCAGATCGATCTGCACCCGTTTGGCAAAGCCGATATGATCGCCGCCGTGTCCAGCCTGGTCCGGGATCTGGTACAGTTCACAGTCGGCGGTCTCGATCAACTGTTCGATCTATCCGGCGGGCATCCCTACTTTTTCAAAGCCATTTTGAACAGCCTGCTTAACTCGGCCATGCCTCACTCGGCTGGCGCACACATCGATCGAGCTGAGCTCGAACCGGCGGTAACCGAAGCTTTACACAGTTCGGAAATTCGACTCACGCTGCCCAATCTACTGGAAGCGCATTGCACCGAGCAGGAGCGCGCGCTGTTGATGCGCCTGGCGCAATCGAACGATCTCATCCTGAGCGGTGTGTCCGAACAGGAGGCTGCGGCCGCCCGCGCGTTGCGTCAACGCGATTACGTGAGCTGCGCGCCGGATGGCCGCGGACCGATCGGCTTGAGCATCGGCTTCATCGGCCGATGGTTGCGCTTGCAGTCGACGACCGGCGAATATGTCATCAGCGCGGAGCCGACCCGGCAGCCACTGCCCGACGGTATCCTGATCGATGAAGAGAGCCGCCGGATTTATCGTGACGGCCACGAACTGGAATTGACCCGGCTTGAGCTGCAATTGCTGCTGTATATGGGGCAGCACCTCGATCGAGTTTTGGAGCGGCGCGAACTGGGCGAACACGCCTGGGGCGCGTTCGACGATGTGCTTGACGGCGCGCGGCTCGATCAGGCGATCGGCCGCCTGCGCAAGAAACTTCGCGACGATGCCAGACACCCGAAGTACATCCAGACCTATCCGGGCACCGGTTACCGGTTATCCAACGTGCGCTTCAGGCCGCGTTAAACGAATCTGAAGTAACGGTTGTCAGACCTGCTTCATCGGAGCTTAGGCCGTGGCCGATCCACTGAGTTGGCTGTCTGGTCTGCCCACTGCTCAACTTGAAAACTTGGTCGCCGTCCTCGCGTCCACTCACGATCGGCCGCCGCTCTTGATCTATGTCGATCGCGCGCCCGATCAGTCCGCCGCCCTGACGCTCGATGAATTGCCCAACGCCGATCTCTCCCCCTACGATGGTCAGGTCATCGGCTTCGCGGCGATCGACATCATCCGACCGGACCTGGCGACGAAAGGGGCGCGATTCCAGGCCATCGCTCCGTCGCTCCGCCAACGACTGGGACAGACGAGTCTCAATCGCGTCGCCTATACGTTGGCCGTCGAACTGCTGGGCTTTGTCGATGATCGGGCGCGCGCGGCAGATGATCCGTTACGCGCGCGCGTACTGCCCGAGATCATTTCGCTGGCACTGCCCGGCCTGTTAGCGACTCGATCGCTGCACGGGCTGATCGGATTGCAGCTGGACTCCGATCTCTGGCGCTATCTCCAGGACTATGCCGCGCAGGGGATTTATCTCACGGCCGATCAGCGATCCCGCCCCGACGATCTCACGCTGACTCAAATCGAAACGGCAGGCGCATTGACGCCCGGTGCCTGGCTCATCGGGCTTGAAGAGCTTCAATTGTTCTGTCGCGAGGTTGATCTTCAGGCCGCGCGCTTTATCAATCTGCGCCCCCTGTTGCGCGAGGCCGATCAAGCGGCTGTGCTGCGATCTACACTCTTTGATCTGGCGCAGCAATGTTGGCGGCGGCCCCCGGTCGATGACCGCCGCCGATCAGCGGCCTGGGGCCTGATGATCGAACACTGGTTGATGGCCGAAGAGATCGACGATCTGGTGTGTTTTGTGCCAGGGCAGGATTTTGAGAAGTTCACACAACTCGGCATCGGCGCGCGCTTCTATCGCAAACTTCCTCATGAGGAAGCGCTGCGAGCCGGTCCATTTCGCCTGGAACCGCTCGACAAGCTTTTCGCCCCGCAGAGGTTGCCACACACGACTCACGGTACCGTGGGTGCGCTGGCCATGTTTCGCCCGTATTTGCGGCAACAGGGCTACACCCACTGCTTGGATCTCGGCGAGGTGTTGTGGCGGATGGGCTGTACTGCTACGCTGGCGCGCACTCTGGCGTTGACGGCCCGCGATGTGGCTGACTGGCCCGATTATGATTGGCGCGATCGCGGCCTGGAACCTGAAGCGGTTTATCAGGCAGCGTGGCGCAGCTGCGTGTTGTTGGGTTTAGAGCAACGGACCCCCGCCACACGCGGTTTTTACGATCGCGAAATACAGGCTGCTTATCAGGTGTTATCGGCCGCGCTGCGCGCATTGACCGAGAAATCCAGCGGTCCCCGTCGAGCTGAATATGCCGGTCTGGCGGCCTGGTTCGACTGCGGCTTACTCAACGCCGAGACACCGGCGGCGATCGAGCCACTATTGCGGCAGATGGCGCACCACTTGTCGATCGCCTCACAGGCCGATGGCGAAGTTGCGCCGATTCATCAATTGCTGGATGTGGCGAATGCTTCGATTTCCTTATTAACGGGCGGCGGCCAACTCGAATTCATTCAACACTTCCTGCACCGCATCGCGGCCCGGCCGGATAGCCGCCTCGATCTTCAGCGGGCGGCGGCGCAGGCCGCTGCGCAACCGGCCTGGCTGTCTGATTTTTTTCTCAATGCGTTTCAAGAATTGGCCGATCTCGCCGAACGCGTCCGAGCGGTGCATCAGAAGACGCTGCACGAAGATGACAAGATTCGCCAGCTCAGGCAGCTCGCTCTTCAGATCGAAGCGGCCCGGCAGCGGGCTTATGCCTTGCCGCATGAATTGGGGGTGTTGCGCGCGCTGTACAGCCAGATCATTCAACAGGCTTTGAACCTGGCCGAAGCTTTGAAAGGCCGCGCGGTTCTGGAACTGAGTTTATCGATCGGCAGCGTGTTACAACACACCCTGTCGCCCGTCACTTTGCACCTGCGCAATCTGGGCGGCGCCGCCGCCGAAACAATTCAGGTTACGCTGGATAACTCGGAGCGCTTCAACATCCAGCGCATGAGTTCCACCGTCGAGCTTGAGCGCCTGCTGTCGGGCGAGACGCGCAGTGTGTCACTGGATATTATGCCGTACGTTGACGATCAACTCTCGTTACGATTTACCGCGACGTATCGCGATCAGGGCGGCGCGCACACCAAATCACAGGATTTTACGATCCGGGTGGTCAGTCTCGATCGCGGTCCGTTCACCCGTAAAGAGAATCCCTACATTGTCGGCAACCCGATTCAGAACCCGCACAATTTCTATGGCCGCCGGGGCGTGGTGCTGTCGGTGATCGATCAACTGGCGGCGGGCGTCGCGCAAAGCACGCTGCTGCGGGGGGCGCGGCGCACCGGCAAAACGTCGGTCCTGTTCATGATCAAAGCGATCATCGAAGATACCACCAGGGCACGCACCCACTTCACCATCAACCCGCGCTGGTATCCCGCGCTTGATAAGTTGCGGGCCGTCTTCATCGATCTAACGAGCCTGGCCGGGGTCGGCCAGAGCATCTCGATGGCCGAGTTCTATTCCAAAGTGAGCGGTGACATCGCACGGGCGGTGGGTCTCCAGCCCGGCGTTGATGGCTGCCAGCTGGCGGTAGATCGCGTTACGTTTCAGGCCAGCCTGGAAAGTTGTCTGTCGATGCTGCCGCCCGGCGGACGCCTCGTTTTGCTGCTCGACGAATTTGATGTGGTTGAGACTATCACAGCGCCGGAGTTTTACTTTCACCTGCGCCAGGTCATCACTTATTTGCAGCGCATCACCTGGATCGTCACCAGCGCTGCGGGCTTATACGAAGCCGTGCAACATTACGCTTCGCCGTTGTTCAACGTCTTTCGCATTAAGGAACTTGGCCGGCTGGGTGAAGACGAGGCTCGCCAGCTAGTGTTGGAGCCGCTGGCCGGGAAACGCCTGCAATTCCTGGACGAAGCCGTGGAAGCCGTGCTCGATCAAAGCGGCTGCTACCCCT